>JAUWMD010000018.1 GCA_030613345.1 Candidatus Krumholzibacteriota bacterium | reverse complement strand
AATCGCCGATGAAGATCCTCCGGTGATCCTCGCTCGCGTCGCCGCCCAGCAGCACGAACTCCACGCCCCAGTTCTCGACGCCGTACCTGATGCATCTGCGGATCGCGTCGGCCGAGACAAGCCCACCGTTGAACTCGTCGTAGACCTCCCCGACATCGGCCTCGAGGATACTGTAGCCTCCCCCCTCCGGCAATTTCCTCCACGATATGTACTGTGCGAGGTAGCCGCTGACAGGGGAGAGAAAGTCCGCGTGCGCTATTACGAGCGTGTTGTACGGACCGGGGCTCGAGCGCAGATCGTTCGCCGCGTTCACTTCGTAATCGATCCATATGTTGCTGATGTGCATCCCGGCGCCGCGGCCCAGCGCGACGAAACGTCTTCCGGTCGCCGCGGGAACGGTCAGGGAAAGCGTGTACGAGCCGCCGTCGGCCCTGAACGAATCAGCAGGGATGTCGTGGAAGACCGGCGTGTCGGGATCGGTCAGCTCGACGAGATAACCGTCCCGCCCGCTGAATCCTGATATCTCGACTCTCTTGCTGCCTGGATACTGCCCGACCGTGAAATCGAGGTAGTCGTTCCGCACGGCCGTCGTCCGCGAGTATTTCACCACCATGTCGTTTACGAGGAAGCCGTATGTTTCCTCCCGGCTCGTCACGACGATCTCGTTCGAACCTTTGGCAAGCCAGTTGACATCGATCATGCGGAAATCGAAGACCTTCTCCTCTGTCGAGGAGACAAAACCGCTTCCGATCGCCCGGGTGCCGCCGGAATTACGGATGGAGAAATCGAGGTCCTGCCTCGGATTGCCCTTCTTGAATCCGAGGATCCTGATGTGGACCGAGAAGTCGCTTCCCGGTTCGGCGTCGTGAACGGCGAAGGGAACGGAGACCTCGCCACTCTCGGGGCCGGCCACGCAGTTGAAGTCTTTCATCCCCGCCCTGATGAATTTATGGTACCACGTATCCTTCCGCACCTTCTCGGCGTGAACGAAGCTCTCCTGCAGCTGCCCCGCCCCGGAGGGGAATCCAGGCCCGTCAGGCATGACGGCGCCGGCGACATCTTCATAGAGCCAGATGACGTTGTAGGTGTTGAAGACGGCCATCGTGTCCCCCGCATCAACGTCGTCCTTGACCCCCCTGGCGAAGAAGACGAGCAGATCGTCACCCTCGAATATATCGGCCGCCGATCCCGCACCCTTGATCACGCGGTAGGGAATATCGACTTCCCTGAGCAGGTCGGTCTCGTTCCCGTCGTAGTACAGCTTCTTCAGTGCGAACCCGTTGTTCGACAGGGCCGGCGAAAGGCCCGAGGCTATGAGGGAGTCGGCGCGAACGGAATAGACACCCGTTTCGGGTATCTTTATCTTGAGTCTCTTTCCCTCCTGCAGAGGCGAACGCACGGCCGACCTGCCCTTTATGGGAGATATGAGGCGTTCGGTGTCAGACGGGTTTACGAGGACCCTCTCGTACATCCTCTTCCATGCGCCCGAGGGGACCGTTCCGGCAGCCGGCCTTGAGCGGTCCGGCAGGACGCCGGAGGAAAGCCCGAACGAGACCGTGACGGTAATCCTTCTCGCCAGGCTGAAATTGCCTTCCCGCCCCGTGAGCGGGCTCACCCGTATGGGCAGGACCCTCTGCCTTCCCATCATAGCCGGTCGGGCCGCAGTGACCACTTCCGTCGGTATCCTGCCGTTCCAGGGATCTTCGGGGAGATAGATCTCGGTGACGGGGATCCCGTCCTCCCCATACCTGACAAATCTCTCGGCCATGACCCGGCCGAGGGAAAAACGGCCGAGGTCCTCACTGTCCGTCACTGTCCAGGAAACGGAAGGATCGCCGTGTTCCGGTACGGCGACATGGAAGGTCGTGCCGGGAAGCATCGGCGCTCCCGGAGGAGAGAAGGTGCCGTATCTGTGCAGGACGACCCGGGAGCCGTCACCGCCGCGCTCGATGCGCGGCTGTGGTACGGTTATCTCGAACGTGACTGATGAACCGTCCGAATGAATGATCCTGGCCCCGGCGCCTGCCGCGCCGGCTCCGGTAACTTTATCGGCCGGAACCGCCCTACCGGCCGCCAGCACGAGGATCGCTATGATAAATGTATATATAATCCACCCGTGCGTGGATACCGCTTGGCCTCTTTTCAAGTGATCTCTCCTTCTCCCAGGGGTTGGGACGGGGATCCGGGGGATGTCGTCTTCTTTAGTAATTATAACAAACCGAAGGTGTCGATACCCAATGAAAAATCACGATTTGAACGAGTCGGAGGCCTGGGGAGCGGGAACCGGCGGGCGGATCAGTACTGCTTCTTGATGGCGCCCCAGGTCGCATCCTCGGTGATGCCGTCGCTCGTGTTGTAGCAGAAGCTGTTGTAGATCTTTGCCTCGGCGAGGGGCCTGTACGGCTCGGTGCACGTGGCGATCCCGCGGAAGCTGCTGACGTCGTTCGTCTCGATCGTGTAAATGCCCGGATCGAGGGTCGAAGCCATGCAGCTCACCGCAAAGAGCCAGACCGTATCCCTCTGACAGCTGGTGAATCCCGCGCTGACACCGGGAGCGCCGAACGGGCTGCCTAACATCGCGGCCGTGATGAACGGCGCCGCCGTGATTCCCGTCGAGAAATGCCCGGTCGGGCCGGTCATCTTGTACTCCGCACCGAAGGCGCCGTCCGTGCCGGGATCGAGAAAGACGTAGATCGTGAAGACCTGATAGGGAGACTCGGTCCAGAACTCGGATGCGGATTTTCCCTCATCAGCCCACAGGCTGAAATATTGACCCTGCGCGGGCGCTGCGAACGCGCAGATCAGGAGCGCCGCGATCAGGATTCTGCTCATGACAAACCTCCTGACAGAAACCAGGTGCAGAAGCGGAAGCCGCTCGATGAATGTCTCGATGATATGCCCGGGGATGTGCGTCCGATGTGGCTCTCTTACGGGTCACATTATAACACTTTTCTCCGGATTTTTCCAGAAGAGGTTTGAGGTTTCGGAGCCCGGCTGCGGACAGCTCCGATCAGGAGCGGCGGAAATAAGACTGGACATGAAAAAAGGGGAAGCCCGTGAGGGCCTCCCCAGATAGCCAATCAATAGAGAGTGATGATTAGTCCATCATGCTCTTGATCGCACCCCAGCTCGTCTCCTCGGTGCCGTAAACGCAATCGGCGTTGTAGCCTAACTGGTTATAGGCAAAGCCCTCCTGCTTGGAGTGGGCCTCATCGCAGATCGCGACGTTAATAGTAGCCTGGACGACAGGTTCGGTAACCGGAAGGATCTCGAACCAGCCCGGTGTAAGATCGTAAGCGATCATGTTAAATCCGGCGACCCAGATCGGATCCTCATGACAGTGGCCGAATCCCAGGGCGATTCCGCCTCCGAAATAAGAGCCCCCGGAGACCTTGATGTCCGCAGCCTCATTCGCGAAAGGTACATCCACAACAAAGATCCCTGTCGAGGGGTTTACGAGCTTGAACTCAGCGCCGAAGATCCCGCGGGAATCTGGCTCTATGAACACGTAGAAAGTGAATGTCCCGGCCATAGCTTCAACGGTGACACTACATTCACTCATTTCCAGGTCGGCCCAAAGACTGATGAGCTGCGCATTCGCCGGAGCAGCAAGCAAAGCAATCGCTGCGATTGTCAGTAGAATTCTTTTCATCTCTGTCTCACTCCTGCTGAAGATAACTTAATTGATTCATTCAGCCCGTATAATCGGTAGCAGGAAGATCAACGGTGCTGAGTACAATTTCAAGCAGATACCGTCTCTACTCACCACCTCCCTTCCCCGCGGCCCCTGGCTGGATGAGAATTCATCCAGCCATGACCTGCGACTTTTCTTCCTTACCTGTACATTGACTTGATCGCTCCCCAGCTCTCTTCCTCGGTAGCGACTCCTTCCGGACACAGGAACGTAGTTAAGCCTACGAGGTCGACCTTCTCGCCGCCAACATAGGTACCACGCAAATACCCGGTATCCGGATGTGCCGAGACCACGATCTCATAATTCACCATATTTACGTAGCAGACGCCAAAGGTGACGCACTCATAGGTGACTAAAAGATCATAACCATCTGGATAACCGCTCAACGGCGGCCAGTAGGTTATTGAATGTCCGCTCATCGGGTGGAGACCAAGCTCGGCCTTCCCATAGGGCGGAAGGGTCCAGCTCTGGATCGAGAACAGTTCAGGATCGAGAGGAAGAACCAGACTGTACTCAAGAGCACTTATCTGGGCCTCGCTCTGTACCATGTACAGAGCCATTTCAAACGGTACCCCGGGTCCTGCCGGCGGTACGCAAGTGAGTCCTCCCTCGAAATACACACCCACGGTTATCGGAGCAGCCGCCAGGATTGAGGGGACAACGAGAGCAACAGCGATTGTCAGCAGTACTCTCTTCATAATCCAACTCCCTTCAACTAGTGCAGCCCTAAGATGTCACATCTTAAGGGTTCGCCAGATTAGCAGCAAGCGAGCTTAGAAGCACGCATGCTCGTAATGCATACCCAGGAACGAGAAATCACTGATGTCAACCCAACCATCGTCATTCCAGTCGTAGCACGAATTAAAATCCGGATGAGTTTCGAACAAGTTGTAAGACAGTCCGAAGAAGGTCAGATCCGAAAGGTTGACAACGAGGTCCTTATTAATGTCCGGACTGACAATCTGGATGTCAAGGCAGATCTGAAGCATCGTTCCTTCATCCAGGAAAACCTTACCCTGGCACGAAACATACATGCCGTCAGTAAGAATGCAACCACCGGCAGCAATGTAGCCGGAGAACGTCGTACGTCCGAGTGCGTTGGTCAGCGAATCAGCCGCTATGGGGCTCGCGCAGAGGGCGAGCTCCTGGCCAGCGTCACAGGCATTCATCCAGTAATCCGTCCAGGGAATACCGGCAATGCCTACACCAGCCGCGTCCTTAACCTCGACCCAGATGTAATCCGTGAGGCCGCCGCAACCTTTGCTGATGAGCTCAAAGTCGCCAGACGGACAGACTGATATTCTCATAGCACATGTCGTTCCGGCCAGACTTTTTACCTCATCAACGTCTCCAGCGTAAAGGGAGGTTGCGAATACCATCAGCAAAGTGAAAAGCAGGACTTTTCCTTTGAACATCTTGTTTAACCTCCTAAACCTTAAAAAGGTTTGGGACCTTAAAGGTACTAGGTTGAATCGCGCTCTAAACTTCCTCCTTCCGCCTGATTAGTTGGAGATACCGTTAACTTACTCGACATAGGGAATTCTAGCATATTTGGGGCGAAGATGTCAACCCCGAAAATGAGGATAGTTCCTTGCCGAACACTTTTTTACCCCGGCGGGGGGGGTTACTCGAAACGTCCGGGAGTGACAAATCCCCCCTCGACCTTCGTGTTGTCCTTCATATGATTCGACTGCGATCCTGAGTGGAGGCCTTGAATTCGGTGTAAATTAAGCATTATATCTGAAATGCTCCCTGAAATTTTCCTCGGCCGCCCTCGATAGATGCGTTTATCGGGAGTTTCAACGATCAGCTGTCACCCACACAGTTCGCTGGACAATCCTGCACCGGCAGAATATGCTCTGAAGCATGAAGCAGAGATGACCTTGAACCGAAAAATCCAATCCTGAAGGTGATCAGGAAAAACGGGGCGAAAAAAGGACAAATGGCGGAAAACCAGGCATATATCGAGCAGGGTGAGCTCTACGCCGGCTATGCGGCGGACACTGATATCCGCGCCCATGCCTCATCGGGGGGCATCGTCTCAGCCATTCTTATCGACCTGCTCGAGACCGGCCGGATAGACGGCGCGCTTGTCTCGATGATCGGATCACGCGACAGCCACATAAGGGGCGTAACTGAGCGGGCGGTCGACAGAGCTGGTATTCTCCAGTGCGCAGGGAGTTCATATATAGAGACACCGGTCATCGGCGCGGCGAGGAACCTTCGGGAAATTACTGGCAGGTACGCACTGGTCGGGCTCCCCTGTCAGATACGCACACTGAGAAAGTACCTTTCCACGAGGCCCGGACTGAAAGAAAAGATACCGTATATTATCGGCCTTTTCTGCCGTGGTACTGTCGCTGGCGGCCTGTACGACGACCTGTTCCTGAAATATGGCATAGCGCGGTCGGCTGTGGCCACGGTTAAGGTCCGCAGGGAGCATATAGGAGGAGATCTAATAATCAATCTCGCTGACGGGACTTCCAGGACCATCCCGTTCAGGAAGATGAATTCGTACAGGATAGCTGGTATCCATTCGATGCCGAGGTGCCTGTGGTGCAGTGAACACCTCGCCGCCGAAGCGGATATCGCGGGGGGAGACATATTCACCGGTAAATACAGGAAAAAGCAGATCAAGCACTCGGCGTTCGTCTGCTGGTCCGGCACCGGCGCCTCGCTGATGGAGGAAACAATCAAGAAAGGCCTTGTGACTGCTGAGTATTTCGGAATGAAGCGGTACAGGAGAACATTTGCCGGAATCGAGACTTTCAGCAACCGGCTCGGCCCCCGTTACATGGCGGCGCGCCTGACGGGAGCCCGGCCGAGGGGCAGGCCGAGCGCCTTTAATAATATCTTCCACTCACTTGCATGGACTATAATATTCGCCAACAACAGGTTGTCGAGGACCATGAAAGGGCGGAAGCTGCTCTTCGGGCTTCCCTCCTGGGTGATTCAGCTGGAGGCGATGACCGTAAAGGCGTTGTCACGTATCCATATCGGCGGCCCGGACTATAAATAGAGGAAGGCGCCCTGTATATGGCAAGATCGTCGTTATCTGTATTTGCCGTTTCGAGAACGGGAAACAGGGGAGCCGTGTCGATGCTCGAGAGCGCAATAGACAATCTCGCTTTCGGGGAAGACGGGTGTGACTTCAACATATTTACGGTATATCCGAAGGACGATAGCGAATTCCCCGAGACCCCGGGCGTGAGGCTCTGCAACGGAACTCCCGGAAATCTCGTCCTGAAGATCATACCTCTCTGCGTGTTGCACCGGTTCCTCTCTCTTTTCGGTATCCGGCTTTCCGGGCCGGGCTCCGAGATGAAGGCGTTGTTCTCGTGCGACGCGGTACTGATAATCGGCGGCACAACGTTCAGTGACGAGCAACCGTTGAAGATCGCCTATAACGTGGCATGCCTGCTGCCGGCGGTGATCCTCCGGAAGAGATCGATGATGTATTCGCAGACCCTCGGCCCGTTCAGGAAATGGTACAACAGGCTGGCGGGCAAGATGCTCCTGCCCGGGATATCGGTCGTCGTGGCAAGGGGCAGGGGAAGTCTTGAAAACGTCCGCGGTATCGGCCTCGGCAACGCCGTCGCTTTCACTGATTCAGCCTTCACGTTGCATGTGCCTGAAGAGACGGAAGAAAGGATCCGGGAACGTCACGCTCCGATCCTCGATGGGAAAACCGTCGCGGGCATTTCAATCAACTCAATAGTCGAACGAAAGTGCAGAAAGCGAGGGATAGATCATAACGGCAGCTTTGCCGCCCTCATCGAATACCTTCGCGGCAAGGGATACTTTATCCTTCTCGTCCCGCACAGCATGAGGCAAAAAAGCAGGCTCAGGCATAACAATGACCTCTTCACCGTTGCTGACATCCTCGGGTTGCTCGATTCGACCGACGGGATCCATGTCGTTCGAGAGCCATACGACTGCAAGGAGTTGCGCGCCGTCGTCGGGCTGGCCGATTACTATGTCGCATCGAGATTCCACTCGATGATCTCTGCCCTCTGCACTGGCGTCCCTGTAGCGGTTTTCGGATGGGGCTGCCAGAAATACAGGGAAGTACTCGAGGAATTCGACCTGCAGGAGTATTACAACGACAGCCGTGAGATCTCCGGGGAGAATCTTGTAAGGGGTTTTGAGCAAATAGTCCGCGACAGCGTGGAGATCAGGGAGAAGATTCGCGCGAATATCAAGCGGGTAAGGGCATCCTCGGCGGCTATGCACCGCGTGGCTGGAAGGCTCTGCCGGGATGAGGACCCTCTGATCGATGAATAGCGACATGAATCATAGAACACCGACTGATGAGATCCGTGGCATGCGGCCGAACTGGAAGGGCCTGCTGGTTCTTCTCGCGAAGATAGTCGTACTGGCAGCAGTCTTTTACTACTGGTACCGATACGTGACGGGGAACTGGAACGAGTTGTCCTCGGGAAGCCTCAATGTCGGGTGGCCGGCGGCATCGTTCTCCGCCGTTCTCATATTTCTCGGATATCTTCTGCGTGCATGTCTCTGGGCTCCGATGCTCTACGAGCTTACCGGCGAGCGCATACCGGTCTCGCGGGCCTTCCGCATCTCGGCGATGGCCTGGATGGGGCGTTATATCCCGGGCAAGGTATGGTCGGTAGCAGGCAAGGCGTATCTCTCGGCGAGGGAAAAGCAACTGATACCGATGATCGGGATGGCTGTGGTCGTTGAGATCCTCTGGTTCCAGCTCGGCGGCATCCTGATCGCAGGTATAATGCTTGTCGCCTCGAAAAGCGCCTTTATTCAGGGAAGCTACCAGTTCATTCTGGCAGGCCTGTTGATCGCCGGGATCGCCGCCTGCCATCCCGGCCTCTTCTTCAGGGCGGCAAACTTCGTGCTCGTATTACTGCGCAGGCCGAAGCTCGAGAGAAGACCGAGGTATCGCGTGATGCTGCTTGTGATGGCGGGTAATATGGCAACGTTCCTGCTCTGGGCGGCGGGGTTTCTCGTCCTGGCAGGCAGTTTTTCCGACGTGGGGTTCAGCCGGTTCCCCGTGATAGCGGGCGTTTTTGCCGCCGCGTGGGTGATCGGGTTTTTCATGCTGCTCGTACCTGCCGGGATAGGCATCCGTGAATCGATCCTCGCTTTCGGCCTCAGCGGAATATTACCTTCCGATGCGGCCGTCATATCGCTGGTGCTGACATCACGTGTACTGATGACATTGATCGAATTACTCTGTTTCCTCATAGCGTTACTGCTGCCGCTCTTCGTCCCCATGGCTGTCGGCGTGAAAGAGGATATAATCACATCTCGACGGCAGGAGGCCGATAATGACAATCTTTTGTGACCTGCACTATGTCATATCATGCCACGATGTTTCACGGGACGCTGTCATCTGCGCATCTGAATATGTTAATATTGAACAACAGGATAGGAGCTTCCGGCAAATACGAAGGGAATCTGGATGCCAGTGCCTGAAAGTTCTGTAGCTATAGTCATCCCCGCATTCGATGAAGAGGCAGCAATAGAAGAGGTGGTCCGGAGCCTGAAGGAAAGGTTCGTGGATGTCGAAATAATCGTCGTGAACGATGGCGCGACCGACGATACGGAGGAAATAGCGAGAAACGCCGGCGCTCTCGTCATAAATCATCAGATGCGCCTGGGGTACGGCTCGGCCCTCACCACAGGCGTGAGAAATACTACAAGGGAATACGTACTGTTCTTCGATGGTGACGGGCAGCACTCGGCGGATGACGCCGGCAGGCTCATTGATGAATGTGATGGCTATGACATGGTCGTGGGAGCCCGTACTGCCCGATCGCACACACCCTTCCTGCGAAAACCAGGCAAGCTTGCCCTCAAGTGGTTCTCGGATTTTCTTGCCGGCACCAGGATACCTGACCTCAATTCCGGCCTCAGGATATTCCGACGCGAGACCCTCATGCGTTACCTGCACCTGATGCCCTCGGGATTCTCCTTTTCGACCACGAGCACATTCGCCATCCTGAAATCACGCCGGCGATTCAAATTCATACCGATCACTACCAGAAAGCGACAGGGGAAGAGCACCGTACGGAAATGGCGCCACGGACCCAAGACGCTCATGCTCATGCTGAGGCTCACAGTGCTTTTTTCGCCACTGAAGGTATTTCTCCCGGTCTCTTTTGTTCTCTTCACGACCAGCATCGTCAGCCTGGTGATAGACATCACGCTTGGCGGTGGTGGGGTCGGAGACACCACGCCGTTTCTCGCGGTATCGTCACTCATCGTCTTTATGTTCGGGCTTCTGTGCGATCAGGTCTCGGCGATGAGACGCGAGAAGTACGATTAGAGATCTTTCCCGGGCAGGTTTCAGACCGTGAAGGAACTACTTCAAAAAATCCCGTCGACCGCGATCATGCTGGGCACCATATTGATCGCGGCCTGCCTGCTGAGGATGATCCCCGCGCTCACATGCGAGGCAATACCCGATTACAGCGACATGGCGCTCTACAACGAGGCTGCCCTCTCGAAGGGCATCCCGCAATTCCCGCCGCCGGGTTACCCCCTGTTTCTCCGAGCGATATACATCGTCTTCGGACCTCTGAACTACATGGCCGTTTTCGTCGTCCAGGCCATTCTCAGCACTGCCGCCGTCTTCTTCATCTATCGCGCGACGGGCAGGCTGTTCGGCACCAAAGCAGGGCTGTTCGCAGCGGGAATAACCGCGGTCTATCCGAATTTCATCGCGTACAACATGACGACAATGACCGAATCGCTCAGCGTATTCATCGTGGCGCTGCTGTTGCTGCTCATCACGTCTGCTCTGGGCGAAAATCGCAAATCGATCCTCATCGGCCTGGTGGTTTTTCTCGGCTATCTCGTCAAACCGGCCTTTCTGTTCTTTGTCCCCGGAATGCTGATCGGTGTGAGGAAGAGACTGCCCCTTCTCGCGTTGCTGGTCATCACCTTCGGCTCATTCATGATGTACGGCATCGTGACTGATAAAGGCGAGGGACGGGGGCCGGCCATGCTGTACAAGGCCTATAACCGGCTTGCAGCGTCAAAGAAGCATATCACCATGGAAGAGACCGAGCTGGGTGTCGGCGAAGAAGTAACGGGCGGGGATTACCTCGAGGAGACGTACGAATTCGTCCTGTCCAACAAGTGGATGACCTTCGACATTATCTTCGAAAAGGTGACCGTGCTCATCTCACGGGGGTGGGACGACTTTGTGCTGCGGGATATTGTGGGGGAGAGCTGGCTCAGGACACAGATAATGATATATGCTTACCTCCCGGTGTTTTATCTCGGAATCATCGGGCTCCTGCGAAAATCCACAAGGAAGAGCAGGATGGTCGCCCTGATGATCTTCAGTTTCGTCATATTCCATATACTCATCACTATTTTCAAGATCCGCTATCGATTGCCCATAGAGCCGCTGCTGATCGTGTTCGCCGGAGTGACACTGGCTTCCATTCACTTTCACAGGCCTGAATACGGCCTGGATCCGGGAGGATTGCTTGTCAGGCTGAAATCCGCTTCAGCGGCAGTTTTCGGCAAGCTCCACGATACCGCAAAGTCAATCGGCAGGTCCGCCGCCGTATTGAAACCTGACTGGGATCTGCTGTCCGTAATTCTTCTTGTCGCCCTCGCGCTGCGCATCTATCTGTCTATGGCGTTCGAGGTCTCTTTACTCAATCAGGAAAGCCTCCATCTCAATGCCCTGGCCGCTTCGGGCGGCATCGATGCATCGGAAGCTCCTCTCTACCCGCTTTTTCTCCGCCTGGTCTATTCGATCTTCGGCGAAAGCAATTTCAAGGCGGTTTTCCTGATCCAGGGGCTGCTGAATTCTGCGGCGGCATTCATCATCTATCTCATCGCTTCAAGGTTATGGACGAGAAGAGCGGGCATCCTGGCCGCCGCACTGACGGCTGTTTACCCGAGGTTTCTCATCTACGCCCTCTCTATAAACCCGATTTCGCTGGGAATATTCCTTGTCGTGCTTCTGTTGTTCGTACTGGTGACAGGCTTGCCGTACAGATCCAGGGGGGTCTGTGCGGGAATCCTCACGGGATCAGCCACTTTGCTGCAGCCGCTTTTTATTTTTCTCGTGCCCGGGACGCTGGCGGTTCTGAAAAGAAGTCGTCCGGCATTCCTGATTACGCTGGTAGTACTGCTGACTCCCCTTGTTATAAGAAACTCGGCGATCGAGGGGAAAATCGTCCCGGTATACAGTTCATCCGCCTACGAGATAGATCTTCGAAAATTCCAGAATCTGTACGCGCCGCGTCTTCGAGAATCCGAAGCGCCCCGGATCCAACGACTGATGGACGCGCTCTACAGAAACACGTCGGCCATACTCGGAAGGGACTGGAGAGATAATTACGAATCGGGAAAGAACACTCAAATACGGAACATCAATTATGTTAAGACATATTCTTATATCATCTTTGTAGCATTAGGACTTGCGGGATTGTTCAAATTCGGGACGAAGAGACAACTTGAAGTAACACTGCCGATATTCTGCTATCTCGCCCTTCTGGTCTTCTTCACAATACTCGATAACAAGCCTTATATGAGAGCTCCATGGGAACCTGTCCTCATCATATATACCGCGATCCTCCTGAGCCGGCGGAAACGGCCCGACAGCTCACCTGCTAGATAGAGAAGCGGGGCGGACTCATCGCCGTCATCCGATCATCACTCGTTATTTCACGCCAGCGCGGGTTTCGGTCCTCCGTGCCACCCTCGCCCCTCTGCCGGCAAGTGTCAGCCTGTCCATGATCGAGTATGCCACGGGAATGACGAACAGTGTAAAGAGTGCCGACATCAGCACTCCGCCGATCTGCACGACCGCCATCGGTGTCCTGTACTCGGCACCGGCGCCCGACATCGCCTGAGGTATCATCCCCACCGCAACGGCGAGGTTCGCCATGATGATCGGACGGAGCCTCGTCGGGCAGGCCTCGAGCAAGGCCTCCCTGACCGACATCCCCTTCTCCCTCAGCTGTCTCGTGTAGTCGAGCAGAAGGATCGCGTTGTTTACCACGATGCCCACTAGCATGATCATCGCCATCAGCGAGAAGATGTTGATGCTCTGCCCGGTGAAGAAGAGGCCGAACGATGCGCCGATCAATCCGAGGGGCAGCGTGATCATCACCGTCACGGGATGAACGAAGCTCTCGAGGATCGCCGCCATGACGACGTAGATGAGGACTATCGCCAGTATCATCGCCGTCTGGATCGAAGCGAACGATTCGTCCTGGATCTCGGCCATGCCGCCGTATTTCACCCGCACCCCTGACGGGATCTCGAGCTTCGCGATCTCTGCGTCGATCATCGTGCGGGCCTCGCTGAGGCTGCCCGTCGCGATGTTCGCCGTGATCTCGACCATCCTCTGTTTGTCCCTGTGCCTGATCTCCGACTCGCCAGTGCGGTTCTCGAAGATCATCACATCGGAAAGCGGGACCGTTCCGCCGGCCGGCATCCCTATCGGAAGATCGCGCAGGTATGCCGGATCATGCCGGCTGCGCGCCTCGTACTTGACCTTTATATCGTATTCCTCGCCGAACTCCCTGTACACGCCGGCCTCCTCGCCCTCGTACGCGGTCCTCAGAATCATCCCGACCGTCATCGGATTGAGGCCGCGCCAGGCCAGCTGGCGGCGGCGCGGGCGCGCGACGATCTCCGGTTTCCCGGCCTTCTCGCTCGTCTGCACCTCGACGAGGCCCTCGGTCTCGCGGACGATATCGTAGACCTGCCCGGCAACGAAGGAGAGCTTCTCCTGGTCGCCGGAAAGGACCTCGATGAGGAGATCCGAATCGTTCCCGCCCTCGGCCTCGGTCAGCACGGCGAGCTCCGCGTCGGGGAGATCGGCGAGTTCGCGCCTTATCAGGTTCATGAAGTCGGTGAGCTTCATGTCGCGCTCGTCTCCCTTTGTAAGCCGGAGGATGATGTCGGCGTCCTCGACCCCCCTCTGGCCACCGCCGATCTTCGTTATGACGCCGATCACCTCTTCGTGCCCGCGCATCCTCCCCTCTATCCTCGAGGCGACCTCCTGGGTGCGCTCGAGGCTCGTGCCGGCTGGAAGCTCGAGCTTGATGACCACGACATCCTGGTCGATCATCGGCATGAACTCACCGCCTACGAAGGAGAAGAGGTAGATCGCGAAAATGAACATGGCGGCGCTCATCACGATCGGTATCCAGCGCCTCTCGAGGAAGACGGCCAGCACCGACCTGTACCCCGAGGTGAGGTCCTCATACCACCTGTCCCATCCCTCGGTGAACCTCGTCCAGAGATGGCCCTCCTCATGATGCTCGCCGGCCTTCGCCCTGAGCAGCCTCGCCGAGAGCATCGGCACCATGGTGAAGCTGATTATCATTGAGAAGACCGTCGCGAATACGACGGTCACGCCGAACTGAAGGAAGAACCTCCCGATGATCCCGCTCATGAAGGCGATCGGAGTGAAGACGACGATGTTCGTCAGCGTAGAGGCAAGCACCGCCACGGCGACCTCGGATGTCCCGTGCTCGGCCGCGTCGTACGGATTCATCCCCGCCTTGACGTGCCGCGTGATGTTCTCGATCACGACGATCGAGTTGGTCACAAGTGTCCCGATTGAGATCCCGAGCGCCATCAGGGTCATGATATTGACCGAGAACCCCGCTCTCTCTATCAGCAGGAATGTCGCTATGACCGAGACGGGCATCGATATGACCGCCACCACCGTCTGCCTCCAGTCGTGGAGGAACAGAAAAAGAAGTATGGATGTCAGGACGATACCGATCATGATATTCGACATTACGTCGTTGACCGAATCGAAGACGAAGGTCGACGAGTCGCTCGTTATCGTCACCTCAATATCGCTGTCGAGAATCGATTCGAGATCTTCGAGGGCCTCGTGCACCCCGTTCGCCACCTCGACGGTGTTGCCGTCGGACCGTTTTATGACCGACAGGCCGATGACCGACCGGCCGTTGTATGTCGACGACTCGCGCAGCTCCTCGACCGCATCGCGCACCACGGCGACCTCGGACAGGGGGATGTTGCCCCCCGACCGCAGCGGCAGCCTGATCGCGGCTATCTCCCGGGGATCGTTGAACTCACCTATCAGGCGCAGCGTCGTCTCCGTCGCGCCCCTCGTGATGTGGCCGGCGGGGATGTTGAGGTTCTCCATCCTCACAAATGCTACCACGTCGAGCAGCGTCAGCCCGTAGGCACGCAGCCGCTCGGGGTCTACCTCGATGCGGACCTCCCTCTCGCGCTTTCCGGTGATCTCGACCTCGCCGACGCCGTCGATCCTGCTGAGCCGCTCCTTTACCACCTTGTCGGCGATCTCGTAGACCTCCTGCAGCGGCCTCGGTGCGGAAACGGCGAACTCCATCACGGGGAAAGCGCCTATGTCGAACTTCTGGATGACCGGCTTCTCCGCCCCGTCGGGGAGCTCGAAGAGGATCGCGTCTATCTTGTCCTTCACGTCGATCGCGTCGAGATCGACGCTCGTCTCGAGCTCGAACTCGACGATGACGAGCGAGACGTTCTCCTGCGAGTACGACGTGAGGTTCTTGACATTGGCGATCGTCGCGACCTCGTCTTCGATCTTTTTGGTCACCTGGCTCTCTATCTCGGCCGGCGACGCGCCCGGATATACCGTGGTCACGAGGATTATGGGAAACTCGATGTTCGGCATCATCTCGATGACGAGCCGCTGGTACGAGTAGGCGCCCATCACTACGAGGAGAACGAGGATCATCGTCGTCAGAACGGGACGCCTGACGAAGAAACGGAAGATGTTCATCTCTCCCCCTCCCCGTCGCTGATCACCTTGACGAGACTGCCGTCCTCGATCCTCGTCTGGCCGAAGATCACGACACTTTCGCCGGCCTCGATGCCGCTCATTATCTCGACCTCGTCGCTAGTCATCAGTCCGGTCTCAACGGCGCGGAGCCGGGAGACGGACTTGCCGCCGTCACCCTTCTCTACAACGTAGACACTGTAATCCCCATTGAGCCGTACAAGACAGCCGGCGGGGACCTTCACGACGCCGCGGCGCTCGCCGGTCAGCACCCTGAACGAGACGAGCAGCCCCGGTATGAGCCTGTCGCCGGGATTCGTGAAAAGGGCGTCCCCGGCGAGAAGGCGCGTTTCAGGGTCGGCCGAGAGGTCGAGCCTCGAGATCACGCCCTCGCCGCTCTCACCCGTCTCGCTGGAGAACCAGATCGCTCGCTGCCCCTTCTCCAGGACCATCGCCTGCCTGCTGCCGGCGGTGAACTTGATTATCACGGTGGCGGTCCTCGCCACCCAGGCGACGGGCGAACCGTTATCGGCCATGTCGCCCGGATTGACGGAGATTCTCGTGACGATTCCCTCGCGGTCGGCGACAAGGTCGGTCCCGGCGCGGGCGTTGATCAGATCTACCTCGGCGATCTTCAGCGCCATCTCGGCCTTCTCGAGATGCTGCGCGGAGATCGCGCCCTCCTCGTAGAGCACGCGCATCCTCCGCACGTCGCTCAGCGCATCGTCATAGAGCGCCTTCGAGCGGGCGTACGAATGGAGCATCGGGTTGGGAGACGTCTTCTCGAGCCTTACGATGACGTCGCCCCTGTTGACGTGATCGCCCTCGCGCCTGAGGACATCCATCACCTGGATCGAGTTGGTCGAGACGATCGGGTACTGGACTATGCCCTCCACAGTTCCGGCCATCGTGTTCCAGACATCGAGATCGCCCGTCACTGCGGGAACGGTCTCGACGGGGATCCCCTCGATCTCCTGGATCGAGCGTATGCTCGCCACCGAATCTTTCCTGCTCAGCACCGAGAACCTGATCGCGAAGGCCGCAACGACGGCGACGAGTATCAGGATCACCGTCAGCCGTCCCCGGCCTTTCTTTCTCTTTCCGTTACTCATCGTCTGTCTCCTTTCGAGCCACCGAACGGTACCGGCCGGCGGTGCTTCCTCCCAGCGTCAGTTCGAGCGCCGCCTCGGCGATGTTCGCCGCGTAAAGCGCCTGAGCGTACTGTCCTCTCGCGGTGGTCATGGCCAGCTCGGCGTCGAGTCTCTCGAGCGGCGTGGCCAGGCCGTTGAGCAGTCTCACCTCGGCCAGCCTGTACGCCTCCTCGGCGAGGGATACCGCTTCCTCGCGCCCCTGAAGGGCGGAGATCGCGTTGACCAGCGTCAGCCTCGACACCCTGACCGCTAGTTCCTTGTCCTTCGAGACACGGCCGAGCTCTACCTCGGCCGTCCTCATGTCGGCCCTCGCGCGGTCGATCCGCGCCTTCGACCTGCGCCCGTCGAATATCGGCCAGACGAGCGCCGCAGATACGGCGGAAGAATGGGCGAGGTTGCCCGTATCGGGCGATACGTCGTCCGACCATTGACCCTGCAGGATGTAATTGGCTCCGATCTGGAGACCTGGCCATCTGGCCGACTTCTCGAGCTTGACGTTCATCTCGGTGGCCCTGATCCGGTGCTCTGCCGATATGATCTCGGGATTGCTCCCCTTCATCCGGTCTATGAGGCGATCGAGCTCCTCGGGCTCGTCGACATATCCGAGCGAGTCGGAAAGGGACAGTTCGACCGCCGGATCTATTCCGCAGCGCCTCTTGAGGGTGAAGAGCACCCGCTCGAGGTCGTGGCGCGCAACGATCAGGGGCGTCTCCCTGTTTTGCAGCTCGACCTCGGCACGCAGCAGGTCGAATTTACTCACCGTCCCGTTCGTGTACCCCGCCCTGGTGACCCTGACCGTCTCGAGTGTCGTCCCGAGTGCCGCCTCGTTTATCTTCAGGGTCGCATCGGCGAGGAGAACGAGGTAGTAGGCGTCCTGTATATGGAACTTGACGAAGTCGGCGACGGCGATCTCGCCGCTGCGTACCGCCTCGGCGATAGCGCTCGATGCCCCGATCGCCGAAGAGACCCTTCCGCCGGTCCATGCGTTCCAGGTCAGGTTTGCGGCGGCCGAGACGTCGTTGTCCTCGCCGATCTCTATCTTCGTAATGCCTCCGAATGCGTCTCCCATATCTGACGGAAGAAACATCACCGGCTTGAGGATGTTCCGCCCGTACCGGGCGGCGAGATCGATGGTCGGGATCCTGCCGGATTTAGCCTCCCGGACCATCGCTTCGGCTCCTAGAATGCTCTCGCCGGCCTGCTTCAGCACCTCGTCGCTGGCGAGGCCGAGCTCTATCGCCCCGTTCAGCGAGAGGGCCATCCGTTCGCCGGCAGCATCCTGTACCGGCAACTCCGGTCCCATCGCCGAAGCGGATGGCAGCTCCGGTCCCATCCTCGAGGCGATTGTCACCGTCGCAGCCACGGAACCGGCCCGGAATCCCGAAACCGCAAACATCAGCATCATGAGAGCGGCAGTTATCAATGTTTTTCTATAACTCATCCGCCGCCCTCCTCTCTCTTTTCTTCAAGTTTCCTGTCCTCCAGAGGTTT
>JAUWMD010000236.1 GCA_030613345.1 Candidatus Krumholzibacteriota bacterium | reverse complement strand
TCAATCCGAATGCCGTGAAAGTAATGGCCGAGGCCGGTGTGGACATATCGTCGGCCAGGTCGAAGGACGTCGGGGAATTCCTCGACATGGAACTCGATTATGTGATCACCGTATGCGACAACGCCCGCAAGACGTGTCCCGTATTCCCCGGCGCGTCGAGGATCGTCCATGTCGGGTTCGACGATCCGCCGGCCCTGGCTAAATCCGCGAAAGGCGAGGAAGAGGTGCTGGACATCTACCGCAGGGTGCGTGACGAGATCAGAAAATTCGTGGAAGGCATTCCAGGTAATCTCAATAGGAAAGGACAATAAGATGTCAGACGTCAGCAACGACAGACTGAAGAACGAAGTGAGGAAAAAGTATGCAGAAGCGGCAGGATCCGAAGGATGCTGCGGACCTTCGTGCTGCTCGGAGGCCGGGCCTGTCGCAGACGAGGTATCCGCCATCCTGGGATACACGGCCAGCGAACTGGCAGACCTTCCCGAGGGAAGCAACCTCGGCCTGGGATGCGGTAATCCCGTGGCGATAGCCTCGCTCGAGGAAGGCGAAACGGTCCTCGACCTTGGCAGTGGGGCGGGAATCGACTGCTTCCTCTCCACGTCAAAGGTGGGCGAGAGCGGTAAAGTAATCGGCATCGATATGACGCCCGAGATGGTGAGCAAGTCGAGGCTCGGCGCCGAGGAAGGCGACTTCAGCAACGTCGAGTTCAGGCTGGGCGAGATCGAGCACATCCCGGCGGCGGACAACAGCGTCGACGTGGTGATCTCGAACTGCGTCATCAACCTCTCCCCCGACAAGCAGCAGGTATTCAGAGAAGTCTACCGTGTGTTGAAGCCCGGCGGGCGGTTGGCCGTCTCGGACATTGTAGCGATAGAGGAGATGCCCGATAACATCAGAAACGACGCGGAAGCATATTCCGGATGCATCGCCGGAGCGGTACTGGTGCCGGAGATCGAAAATATGCTCACCGGTGCGGGGTTCAGCGATGTCTCCATAAAGATCAAGGATGAGAGTATGGAGATGATCAAGAGCTGGTTCTCGGACCTGGGAGCCGAACGGTATGTGCGTTCCGCCTATATAGAGGCGAGGAAGCGACAACAATAAGCGGACAGAGCGGCCGGGGCGGTCACCTGATTAGCAACTGCCACCTGTGGCCCCAGGGCGTATCCCCCTGCATCGAGCAACGCTTGTTCCAGGGCTTGCCGTTGACCATCACGAAAAGGCCGGCTTCTTCGAGCGCCTTGGGGATGTTTCCCGGGATGACCGTAGGATTCGCGCGCGCGTATGCGAGCGCCTTCGGCGTCCACTTCAGGATACCGGCGATATCCGCGCTTCCGAGTTCCACCATCCAGGCGGGCTCCTCGACCATCTCGGGCTTCTGCGTAGGCCTCATCCCCTTGTGCGGGCAACCCTCCTCGATCAGCCTCGCCACGGTCAGGTCGACGACGTAAAGGGCCATCGTCGCGCAAGACCGGATCAGCGACTGGTACCCGGTCTTGCCTGTCATGTCGGCACGCGGATCATCGTCAGGAGCGCTCGACGCACCGGCCCTTTCCTTGAGAGCCCGCCAGACGCTGGCCGCGGAAGACTGCTCCGAATCGGAATCGAGCCCCTCTTCCTTCCATTTACGCTCTGCATCCTCTATCATCCAGACGATCGAATGGCGCGATGCGCCGTCACCGAGGGCAAGCGCTACCTTCAAGAGTTCGATGTAGCCGTCCTTCCCTCCGGGAAGATTCAGTTCGTACATGTTCCAGTCGCGGTTCATCAGCGCGTCCTCGAGGAATCGCTGAGGACCGGAGTAGGTGCGGCATGTCAGCTCGTACGTCTCGGGGTCCATTCCCTTCATCATCTTGTAGTCGACGCCGGGAGCACGCCAGGCTTCCCACGAGATCATAAGATCCTCGAGCTTATCGGGCTTACCGGCCACTCCCCTGTCGCCGCCTGAGAATTCGGCCCCGCCTTCCTCGAAGATGAATCTGATCATTGAGTGGGAGATCGCTTCAGGTCCTCCGAGAGGAACCATGATGAACTGGACCTTTTTAATCCTGTCCGGCCTGATGACCGCGGAGCGCAGCTCTGTCACGCCCGAGACAGGATTGCCGCCGTGATTGATGTTGAGAAGCAGGATCTCGCCGCCGGGAGAGAGATCCGACTTGTTCCAGTCGACCAGGAGCGGGGTCATGGCAGCTGAATATCCGCCGGGCAGGACGTCGCATGTCGTCCGGACACGGAATGTCGTGGCCTCGTTATCGATGAACGCAGCCACGTCGCGTGCGTCGAGGGTCTCAGGCGGAGGGAGCTTATAGTCCGCCTCACTCTCTCCTTTCCGGCTGTCCATCACGAGCTTTACAACAAGCGCGGCGATCACGATGACGAGAGCAGCGATGATGATCCTGCTGACCACGGCTATTCTCCCTCACTTAGCGAAGACCCGGCAATAAACTCTATCTTTCCTGAAAATGTCCTCTATCGAACATATTGAACACGTATACATCAGCAGATGTCAATGTCCGATGATGCATGCGGATACCGGCAGCAATTCACAATCAGAGGGATTCGAGAACTTTGCCGCTTATCAAGCCTTCTACTTCGCAAACGTTGTGGATGCTTGCGGCGTGGGCGGGGAGCGTCTTGCTTGCCTCTGATCTATCAAGTCGCTCTGTTGAAAAAAGAGTTACCCTGTGCTATAATAGCTTCGCTCATTCATGAGGGATTATTATGAACAAATCAGACCAACAGAACCCGATATATTTTTCGGTCAGAAGAAAGGGTGATTTCCATGCGATCTCTGATTTTTTTCGCTCTATTCATCGTTGTTATGATTTTAATCGCTGTGCCCGTTGGTGTCCATGCCGCCTGGCCGCCTGCCGGCCTTCTCGTCTGCAGTGAATACGACGATCAGGAGCATGTGAAGGTAGTCTCAGATGGTGGGCGGCATGATCGTCGCGTGGGCGGATCGCCGTGATCCCGCCCGCAAGATCTATGGGCAGAGGCTCGATGGATCGGGAAACCCTTACTGGGCCGATGGAGGGATACAGATCTCCGGCGCAGGCGACCAGAGGATGCTGGCGATGGTCTCCGACGACGCGGGCGGTGCGATCATTCTATGGCTGGAGACCGCGATGACAGTCCAGGCACAGAGAGTCGACGGTTCGGGATCGGTGTTGTGGGGGGCAAATGGTATCGAGGTAATCGGGGACGGAGTCGATGGTCTGGTGGCCGCTGCCGACGGCGCAGGAGGAGTCATTATCGCTTACAACACAAATTCCTCCGGATTTTTATACGCACAGAAGATCAACAGCTCGGGAACCCTCATGTGGGATGCCGGTCCGGGGCATGTGACAGTTTCGGATGCTACAACGGAAGAGGATTCTCCCTCTATCGTCGCGGATGGTTCCGGGGGTGCGCTTATCGCTTTTCTCAGTCGCCGGGCGACTTCCAATAAAAAAACCTGTTTTCAGAGGGTCTTTTCCTCGGGCAGCGTATGGATAGATGACGGGGCTCTGCTGGCAGGAGGACTCGCCTCCTGCGATCATCCGGTCATAACCGGAGATGGAACGGGCGGAGCCATCATAGCCTGGGAGGCATTAGGCGGAGATTCCTATGTAATCGTTCAGAGAGTAGACGCGAATGGTGCTACCCAGTGGACGTCCGGAGGGTTGTACGTAGGCGGCCCGGGCAGCAATCGGGAATACCCCGGGATCGTGTCGGACGGGCAGGGAGGGGTATATATAGGATGGATGGGTAACAGGGATGGTCCCACCGTTATCTATGCCCAGAGAGTAGATGCCTGGGGCAATTTCCTGTGGACTGACGAGGGAGTCCGGGTCTGCCAGTATAATGATCACCAGGTACGTCCTGTACTGCTGCCGTGCGAAGCGGGATTTATAGCCGTCTGGAAGGATCGGCGCGGTCCCGGCCTGATCTTCGGGCAGAAGATCGATATCGGCGGCGGACAGGTCTGGGCTCAGGACGGGGCTCCGATAATCGAGGGGGAAGTTGATTCTGAAGATTACGATTTCGACGCCGATGGTGCCGGTGGTCTCCTCGCTGCGATCACCGACGACCGCCTGATGAATGCGCCGGATATATAC
>JAUWMD010000124.1 GCA_030613345.1 Candidatus Krumholzibacteriota bacterium | reverse complement strand
TAACCTGCGGCCACCGCCACGATGACCCTGTCGAACAGTCCCGAGATCCGCTCCACAAGATCCACGTGGCCGTTTGTGATCGGGTCGAAAGTGCCCGGATAAAGGGCTGTCCTGCCTTTCACTCCTGTCCCTCCACACCTGGGCCCTGCGGCCCGTCCTCTCTATATTCGAGATACGTCACTATCGTCTGTCCGAATTTCCTCGTCCTTTTCTTCTCGAGCAAGCCGCCGGAGGGGATATCGTACTCCTCTCCGCTCTCGGTGATCAGCAGGCCGCAGACCTTCCTCCCGGCCGAGCTGATCGCTCCGGCGATCCTCTGCGAGAGCTTCGAGGCGTACGGCGGATCTGCGAAGATCATGTCGAATGTTTTCTTCGATCTGATCAGGCGCTCGAGGTATTTCATGGCGTCTCCGCGCACCACCTCGGCCTGATCGGCCGACCTGCACCTGTCGAGGTTGGTCCTCAGCGCCTTGAGGATCTTCTGGTCCTGCTCGACGAATACCGCCCTCGCCGCCCCCCTGCTCAGGGCCTCGATCCCCATGGAGCCGGAGCCGGCGAAGAGATCGAGCACCACGGCATCCTGGACCCTGCCGTACAGGGTATCAAAGACCGAACCCTTGACGATCTGGGCAGTAGGCCTGAACTGGGGTCCGTGTCCGCCCCTCAGGGCGATGCCCCCACATCTTCCCGCTATTACTCTCATAAGGCATTTCAGGATAAATAATCGGCGGGCGGGCGGCAAGCAAAAAGGGCTTCCGGCCCGTCCGGCATAAAAAAAGCCCCCGGGGTCAGGGAATCACCCGGGGGCTCGACGCGTTAGTGGAGGGGCAAGATTATTCCACTATCGTCGGTGTCACAAATATTACGAGTTCCTGCTGCTTCGACACCTTCGATTTCGAGGAGAAGAACCAGCCGATACCCGGAATGTCCTTGAGAATGGGAACGCCGCTCACATACTCGCTCTCGATCTCCTTCATCAGTCCACCGATCACGGCCGTCTCTCCGTTATTGACAATGACCCTGGTATCGGCCTCGGTGGTGGCGATGATAACTCCGCCCTGGGCGGTAGCCTCGGACTGGAGGTCGCTGACTTCGGGATGCAGGTCGAGCGTGATGGTCCTGTCGGAATTCACGTGGGGGGTGACCCTCAGCATGATACCGATCTTGGTGAGCTCGGTGATCGGGTTTCCGGCCTCATCCGCTACGATCAGGGGGAGCTCCTTACCGACCAGAATGCTCGCCTCGCGGTTGTCCATCGTGGTGATCCGCGGGTTGGAGATCAGTTTCGCCTTGTTGCTCTTCTCGAGAGCCTTGAAGACGGCGGCGAACTCACCCCAGGACTGGACGGTCCCGTATGTCAGCCTGGTGGCCGATGTAGCGATGTTCGACGTGACCTCGACGCTTCCCGTTCCGTCCAGGGTGGACGATGCGAGGTTCATGAAGGCCCAGTCGATACCGAGCTCCCTTGAGGCCTCGACGTCTATCTCAACCAGCTTGGCGTTGATATCGACCTGGTAGGTCCTCCTGTCGAGCTCGCGTACCATGCCCTCTATCTTTTCGATATTCTTCTCGATGTCGTTGACGATCAGCGAGTTGCTGCCCTCGTCGACGGCGATCATTCCGCGCTGGCTCACGATATTCTCCAGAGCCATGCGAATCTCCTCGGCATTCGAGTTGTTGATGAAGATGATCCTGGTAACGAGGGGCAGAAGGTCGTCCTTCTTCCTCTCGGCCATCTTCTCGTCCAGTTCCTCTTTCATCAGGCTCTGCGCCTCGGCGACCCTGATCATGCCGAACTCCTCGCGGAAGCCGTAGCCGTACGCCTTCAGAAGGATGTCGAGCGCCTCTTCCCACGGCGTGTCCTTGATATGGACGTATACATCGCCCTCCACGTCCTTGCCCGAGACGATGTTTACGCCGGCAAAGTCCGAGATGGTGCGCAGTACCGTCTTGATGTCGGCGCCCTGCGCGTCCAGCGTGATCTTGCGCTGGCCCATGGCCAGCCCGCTGCCGGCGGCGGGAGCGCCGCGCACGTAGTTCTGTGTCCAGTCGTTTGTCTTCCTGGCCGCCCTGGCAGGAGCCGAGTTTAATTCGGCCTTGATCTCGGACGGTTCTACCTTCACCCAGGGATCCTCTTCTACGATTTCTTCCTTCTTTACGATTTCTTCCTTCTTTTCCCCGGTCTGCTGCATGGTTACCAGCTTCTCCTCCGGAGTCGTCATCGGCAGTACCGGACCCATCGTGGCACCGGCGACCGGGATGTGCCTCGGCTCGGCAGGCTCGGGCCTGGCGACCGGCTTCACCTCGAGGATCGGGGCGGCATCGGCAGAGGCGGTCCTGACCGTGCCCCGTGGCGACATCTCGATTACCTGGTAGTCGCCGTTCTCGTATATCTTCCAGTCGACCTTCCTCTTCAGGTCGACAACGACCCTGCTGATCAGCACGGGATCGTTCTGATACTGGCTCGTTCTGACATTGCGGATTATTCCGTTCTCGGGATAGTCGTCGATGCTTCTCACATCGTACATTGCGCCTACGCAATCCACCACGAGCCTGTCAGGATCAGTCATAGTGAAGGCCTTGAACTGGATGTCCCCGACCTTGCTTATCTCGAGCCTGACCTTTTCACCCTCGGGAACGACCTTGACACCGTTGATCTCCGATACAGCGGCGAGACCGAGACCGGGCAGGACAAGACCCGCGATGATCACCAGGGCGAATCTGCGGATGCTCATCATCATGATTCTCCTTTGCTCTTACTGCTGCCCTCTATATTGAGGGTTACACTGGTCGTCTGTCCGATCATCGAAATCCTCGCCCCCAGCGTCCGGTCACCGATGGAAACAATGTTTCCGTTCCGGATCGGGTCGCCGGTCTTGAGAATGTAGGCAAATCCGTTGCTGTCCTCGAGCATCGCGTACTTCTCCATGCCGCCGGAGAGGACTCCGACGAGTGTCACGGCATTGATATCGACGAGCTCGAACTCGGACTGCTCGTATTCTCCGACGATGAGGCTCTGGAAGGGATCTCTCCGGTTGAACGCCTGGTAGTAATACCTCTTCTCGCGGATGATCTTGCCTTCCACCATCTTTCCGTCCTGCGCGAGGACCGGGAAAAGCGGTAAAGCGGAAAGGAGAAGAGCGGCGCCCGTAAACGCCCAGATCGCCTTCCTGGTTTTCTTATGAACTCTTCTTGACGCTCTCATCTGTCACCTCCCCACTTTTGTTCATCGTGAACGCGGTCATAGTCATCTCTGCTTCGACGGTGAATCCGCCGGTATTGTCCTTGTCCTTGAAGGGCTTGACCCTCAGGCCGGTCACGTTGATGATCCTGTCGAGGTTCGCCACCTTCGACAGGAACACGCCGACCTCGTGATACTCACCCCGGATCTTCACCTTCACGGGATTTTCGGTTATGAATTCCTTCGTGACGGGGATCTGCGGCTCGAAAAGCTCGAACCGGACGCCGGACTGGCTTCCCGCCCGCGTCACCTTGCGGAGCAGCTGCGCCACTTCCTTCTCCTGGGGCAGGAGGCTCTGGGCGGCGATCCACTTCTCGTGAAGCCGCTCGTACTCCTCCTCGAGTCTGGCCAGACTGTTCACTGTCTTCCTGGCCTTCTCCAGCTCTGCGCTTATCTTGTCATACTCTGAATCGAGCGTGTTGACGCGCGCCTTCAGCGGCTGAAAGAAGAAAGGCATGAAAGACGTGAAAAAGTACACGTAGCCGACTATAACGAGGAGTATCCCCACAATAAGCGTCTTCTGTACCTTGGGATCCTTGAAATCCATTCCATTACCTCTCTTCCCTACTGAGGCATCACATTGGCGCTCAGGCTGAATTTCATCACTTCACGCTTCTTTATCGGTCCCCGCGCCGCTATATTGTGGTCGACGCTCGTCACGAGGGGCGACTTCTCCAGATTGGAGATCATGTCGGCAACGGTGAAGTTGGAGAATGTTATTCCGTCTATCTTGAAATTGTTCGGTGAGAGCTCGTTGATATCAGTCAACCAGCAGTTGACCGGCAGTTTGTAGCTGATATCGTTGAGAAGCTTCACCCTGTAATACCTGTTTCTGTCGAGCGAGGTGATGAGACTCAGCCTCCTGTTGACTTCCTCTCGCTCCTTTGTGATCTGCTTGATCTTGGCCAGCTGCGGGGCGAGTTTTCTGGCCTCCTCCCTCGCCACCTCGATCTTCTTCTCGAGGCTCCTGACCCTGTGCCGCTGGATAGTGCCGCTCACGCCTATCGAGGCGATAAAGACTATGATCGCGGCGACCATGTACACTGTCGACATCTCGGGAAGGTGCAGTTCCTTCTTCTTGGCCCTGTCTTCCGCTGGAAGAAGATTTATCCGTATCATTACTTGCCCGCCTTTCTCAGAGCGAGACCGATGCCGACAGTCAGCAGCGGCGCCAGGCTGTCGAGGTCCTCTTCATATTCGCCGAATACGCCTTCATCCCATTCGACACCGGCGAGAGGATTGTGTATGGAGAATTCCATTCCGTGCTTCTCCGATAGGATCTCCCTGAGGAAAGGAATGTGCGCCCCTCCTCCGCTCAGGGTAACCTCGTCTATTTCCTCGGCGTCTCCCGCGGCCTTAAGGAAAGAAAGGCTGCGCTCGATGCCGAGCGAGAGGTCGTCGGAGCGCTTCTTTATAATCTCCCTTATCTTCGAACCGTCCAGTTCCCCGGTCTCCCCGTGGATGACCTTCTGGGCCCCCTCGTAATCGAGACCGAGTTCCTTCTGCAAAGATTCGACGAACTGGTCGGTGCCGAAACTGATGTCCCTCGTGAACTGGGGGCAGTCCCCCTGTATGATGTTGATGTTGGTAACATCGCTTCCGATGTTGATCAGGCCGATCGCCTTCCGGCTGCTGTTCGAATGATTATCGTCGAAGTCCTCGTCCCTGTCCGAATCGCCGAATTTTCCGGAGCCGGCATTCCTGCTCGACTCAAAGCAGTTCTGGACCGCGAACGAATCGACATCAATGATCGTCGGAGAGAGTCCGGCGTCCCTTACCAGGCTGGCGTGGACATTTACCATGTCCTTCTTCGCAGCGACGAGCAGGACCTCCATCTGGTTGGCCCCGATGTCGTCATTGAGAATCTGGAAATCGAGGCAGACGTCGTCGATGTCGAACGGTACGTGCTGCTCGGCTTCCCAGAAGATCGCCTCTTGCGCATCCTCCGGGGTCATCTTGTCCATGACGACCTTCTTTACGATGACCGCGCGGCCCGAAACAGCCGACACGACATTGTCGGTCGCTATCCCCGACTGCTCTACGCACTCCCTGATCCCGTCGATCACGAGCCCCCTGTCCATGATCTCGCCCTCGACGATCGCCTCGGGCAGGAGCCTCGTGCAGCCAAAATGGACGATCTTCGGCGTGCCACCGGAGTGATCGATCTCGACGATCTTGATCATGCTCGAACCGATGTCGAGTCCGACGGTCGAGGATGTCTTTCTGAGAAATGGTAATGAGATCATTCTCGCACCAGCCTTTTAAAATTCCTCTCAACGGAGCGGTCCAGGACCACGCCTGTCACCCCATGCCGACGCATCCGAAGCGCCGTAACCGATTGAGATAAATCGATAATTTCTTCCTCGAGTGCTCGATAACGCAACAAATGTGCCAACACATCGATACCCCGGTATCATTCAACTCTTGTATTGTCACACGGTTACAAACAGAAACTTCGGGCGCCGCCGGCTGTGTCCACGGTATCTGCAATAAATCCATGCAATTCGCCAGAATGAGGGGACATTTCTGTCAACCTTGATGGACAGGGCGCCACTCACGGCCATGAACCGCACCGATCCGGCAGGAGAGGCACTCCTGGAGGCGTTATTAAAGTCGCCGAAAAAGTGTATGGAATCAGAAGCGTCCGAAATACCACGCGAGCAGGGTCGAGCCGAATACCATGCAAAATGCGGCTGACGGGGCCAGAAACGAGCCGAAGGCGACAGCCGTCTGACCATCCCCACCCCTGCGCATCAGGGAGATGCCGTACACCGAGCCGAAGAACGAGGCGATCACTATCACGGGCAGGACCAGGCCTATCCCGAGAAACGCACCGATCATCGCCATGAGCTTGACGTCGCCTCCACCCATCCCCTCGGCTTTCCTCATCTTCCTGTAGAGGATACCGACGAGCCAGAGGCTGCCGCCGCCGGCGAGAGCTCCCGCAGCCGACGAGATCAGGCTGAGGCCCGGATTGAAAAAGCTCCAAGCGAGCCCGACCGCAATAAAGGAGAGGCTGATCTGGTCGGGAATGACGCGATGGTCCCAGTCGATCATCGTTATCGCGAGCAGCGCCATAAGGAACGCGTAGACGAACGCTGCGTTTACCCAGTCACCGTGGAGATGCACGGCCAGGACGGCGAGCAGTCCTCCGAAAAGTTCCACCACCGGATACCGCGGAGAGATCGAGACGCCGCAACCCCGGCACCTGCCGCGCAGAAAGAGATAGCTGAGAACGGGGATGTTCTCGTACGAGGAGATCGTCTTCCCGCACCCCGGGCAGAACGACCTCGGCCTCACCACCGATCTGCCGAGCGGCAGACGGTATATGACCACGTTGAGAAAGCTCCCTGCCATAAGGCCGAATATGAAGACCGGAATATCGACGATCCAGTTCATACACCGCCCCTGTCCTGCTGCTGCCTTCTCGCCTCGAGCCTGGCGATATACTTTTCCGCCAGCTCGCGTATGTATCTGCTGTCCGAGTTCTCCGCCATCTCTTTCCAGAGAGCGATGCTCGCCTCGACGTTCCCGCCCTTCGAGGCCGCTTCGGCGGCGAACCGGGCCGCCCTGTTTCCGTCGGAATTGGGCAGCGTGGCCGCTACGCGGAAATATTTCTCCGCCTCCCTGTAATCCCTGCCTTCGAGGTAGTGGAGCAATCCCATCTCGAAAGTGAGCCAGTAATCGTCGGGGTTGTTCCTCAGTCCCTTCTCCATGAGATTCTTTGCCGCGGGGAAATTCCCCAGGTCTTCTGTGATCACCAGGGCGCTGAGCTTGTAGGCACCGATGAAATGCGGGTCGAGATCGGTGATCATCTCGGCGAGATGGTTGAACAGGTGGATATCGTTCTGGCTGAGCCTGTAGCCGCCGTAGTACTGCACCGCTTTGAACCAGTAGAGGTCGGCGGCGAGTTCCCTGTAGCCGAGAGAAGCCATCTTCATGAAATCGCTCGATGGAAGGTACGATACCTCGATCCCGGCCTTGCCCTCGAGGACCGGCTCGACCGTCATCGCGGCTCCGACGATCGCGGAGATCGCGACTGCGAAAAAGAATATCCTGGCAAGTGTCCGGATCATCGTCGATCGATCCTTTCATCCGGCGGGGCGCATCAGCTGAACTCCCTCCGCCTGAATACGAGCCAGGCGAAGTAGAGCATGGCGCATGTATATATGATTCCGTACGCCGCCGGCAGGAGGATCTCGGATGCCGAGTACCTCAGGCCGTGGACCGCCTCGTGACGGAGATTGAATACCTTCAGGTTCGGGAGCGTGAAATACAATACGTCCATCACGTAGTTCATCGCTCTCCCGCCGAACTTCTGCGCGAATAACCTCAGGTCGCCGCTCAACGTGCCGGCGACGAATATGCAGATAGTGAAGAAAGACGTCAGAAGGGGCGTCGTGAAGG
>JAUWMD010000297.1 GCA_030613345.1 Candidatus Krumholzibacteriota bacterium | reverse complement strand
GATCGCCAGGCTGAACTACGATTTCTTCCGCGAGCACATCATGACACTCGTCGACGATATGGCGCATGGGTCGGAGAGGATAAAGGCGATCGTCGAGGGATTGAGGACGTTCACCCGCAAGGACGAGGGCCTGCTCGTCGACAAGGTCGACATCAACACGCTGATAGAGACTGCAGCGAGACTCGTTCATAACGAGGTCCATAAAAACGCCGATATCGAGCTCGATCTCTCGCCCGGTGTTCCGACTTTTACCGGCAACTCGCAGAAGATCGAGCAGGTGCTCATCAACCTGATCGTCAACGCCAGCCAGGCGATACCCGACGACCGCCGCGGACTTATCAAGGTGGCGACCAACTACGAGAACGAGAGGATCACCATTCTCGTCGAGGACAACGGCAAGGGGATGAACGAGAGCACAGCAAACCAGATATTCAATCCATTCTTCACAACGAAGAGGGCCAAGGGAGGCACGGGTCTCGGACTGGCCATCGCATACCGGATCATCGAGGAGCACAACGGCAAGATCCAGGTCAGGAGCAAGCCGGGCGTAGGGACCACCTTTGTCATAAGGATCCCCGCCCTCAAGGCCGCGCCGCCGGCCGGGGAGCAGAAATGAAGAAGATCCTCATAGTAGACGACGATACCGCCGTGACCAATTACCTGATGGTCTTCCTCGTGCAGTCGGGGATATTCGAGCCCGCGGTGATCAACGATTCACGGGAAGTCGAGGAAAAGCTCGTTTCCGATTCGTTCGACGTAATCCTGCTCGACATGGACATGCCGATCGTCAGCGGAATGGATATCCTGCAGAAGATGAGGGGCAAGGGGGACGAGACGCCGGTGGTTGTTCTCACAGGCGTAAGTGATGTGAACCTTGCCGTCAAGTCGATGAAGCTCGGGGCGTTCGACTATCTGACCAAGCCGGTCGACGAGGACAAGCTGCTCGAGGTGCTCGACAACGCGATGGCGCACGGGATGCTGAACCGTGAGATCGATGATCTTCCCCCCGAGCTGAGCAGGCAGGATCTCGCGCACAAGGCGGTGTTCGACAAGTTCCCCACGCAGGATCCGGGCATGATCAGGCTATTTCATCAGATCGAGAAGCTCGCTCCGAGCGACCTCGGCATATTCATCTGGGGAGAGAGCGGAACGGGCAAGGAGGCGCTGGCGAGGGCGATCCATAACGCCAGTTCGCGAAGCGACAAGCCTTTCATCGCTGTCGAGGCCGATTCCCAGGACCCCGAGAAATTTCCCGGATTCTTCTTCGGGCAGGACAGGGACTGGAGCGGCTCGCGAGAGGAGGCCGCCGGCCTTCTCGAGCAGGTTAACGGAGGCACACTCTTTCTCAACAACATAGATGCGCTTCCCCTTCCGATGCAGGTGAGGCTCAAGCGGGTCATCCAGAAGGACGAGTATTACCGCGAGAACTCGACGAAGGTCAGGAAGATCGACGTGAGGCTCATCGTCTCCTCGACGCATGACCTCACGCAGCCCGAGTACAAGGCTTCATTCTCGAGGGATCTTCTCTATCACCTGATGGTCAACTCGATCCAGATCCCGCCCCTTCGAGAGAGATCGGGAGATATCCCCCTTCTGGCTGAACTGTTCCTGCGTGAAGAGCTTGAAAAGACCGGCAAGAAGATAATCGGATTCTCAGACGAATTCCTCGAGCTGCTGCAGAGTTACTCCTTCCCGACTAACGTCCAGGAGCTTCGCACGATCGTGGCGCTTGCCGTCGCGAACGAGGAGTCGGACAGGATAACGGTAGATGCGCTTTCCGAGACGATAAGGGACAGGATAGTGCCGACAGCGGCCGTCGAGGGCCTGCCGTTCATGCCGAAGAAGCTCGAGGAAGTAATCAGGGAGCATGTTGCCAGGACTCTCGAGTATTTCGGCGGGGACCACGAAAAGTCCGCCGAGGAGCTGGGAATATCGCTCGACGAGCTGGAGAGACACGTTTGACGGGAGCGGGGGCCGGGCAGAAATCTCTTGATTGGAACCCGCAGCGTCTGGTACGTATGCACTTTGTTTTCTGTACGATATCTTAAATCCGAAGGGACCGGGACCGCCTGTAACCCTTGAATATTCAAGAGCTTGATAAATAGAAACGGTCAGACATGAACAAGATTCTCGAAAAGGAATTCATCTCGCCCCTCGTCTTCCGGATGACTGTCGATGCTCCCGACATAGCTAGGAAGAGGATGGCGGGGCAGTTCATAATCCTGCGCACGAGCGACGTCGGCGAGCGTATACCGTTGACGATCGCCGACGCAGACGCGGAGAAGGGAACGATCGAGCTCGTCGTACAGGTAGTCGGCAAGTCGACGAAGGAACTCTCGAAGTTCGAGGCGGGGGACGAGCTGCGCGATTTCGTCGGACCCCTGGGAAGGCCCACGCATATAGAGCTCTTCGGAACCGTAGTCATCGTCGGTGGCGGGGTCGGGATCGCTCCCGCGCATCCTATCACCCAGGCGATGAAGGCAGCGGGAAACAACGTGATCTCGATCCTCGGCGGAAGGTCGAAGGATCTAGTGATAATGGAAGAGAAGATGGCCGCCTGCAGCGACCGCGTCCTCATCACGACCGACGACGGTTCGTACGGCGAGAAGGGGCTCGTCACCAACGCCCTCCAGAAGCTGATCGACGAGGGTTTGAAGATCGACCTGGTTGTCGCGGTCGGTCCTCCGATCATGATGAAGTTTGTTGCCCTTCTGACAAAGAAGTATGAGATACCGACACTGGTTAGCCTCAACACGATCATGGTCGACGGCACCGGGATGTGCGGGGCGTGCAGGGTCACCGTCGGCGACTCCACGAAGTTTGTATGCGTCGACGGCCCGGAATTCGACGG
>JAUWMD010000046.1 GCA_030613345.1 Candidatus Krumholzibacteriota bacterium | reverse complement strand
CAGCAAGGGTCCTGCTGCCCGGGATAGCTCTGGTGGGTCTGTGGCTCGAGATACTGGAACTGCTGGCGGGCTTCGTCGTCTTCATCGTCATCATCCTCCTCTAGATGAAAGTGCCTCTCCATTTCATCCGCCCCGCAGGTATTATAACACGGGTTTTCGGCGCCCGCACAGGCGGCGCTCAGGGCACGGGCTGCGGTCGAGGCGGACTTTGAGTCGGAATTTTCGAGAGGCGCGGAGCAGGGGGCATTGAGGCTCGCACAGGGCGAAGACAGGCGCGGGGTATGGACTTTCTGGAAAAGGGGCTGAAAATCGCGTCAAGTAAAATCTTCGAAATTCTTTTAAAATATCGAGAAATATCGGTGTTTCTTTGAGAAGTCTGCGGGGGATTTCTCGGGATTATTTTCCCCCGGAAAATTTTCCGGCAATCCCGGCATTGTTATCCAGGATCACCCGAACCGGCAGGAGCAGAGAGAAAAAGGGGTGAAGCGATTTTAGAGGTCGCTTCCCCCTTTTTCCGGCAATTATCATCGCACCTGGTATGACGTACTGACTGTGCCGAGTTTCCCGAATACGCGGCCCTTTTTGATCTGACCGCTCAGAACGCCTCGCCGATCCTGAAGTAGAATGCACCATCATCCCTGCCCCAGGCGTAATCGAAACCGATGTTTACGGGAGGATCGGAGATCATCCGCCAGCGCAGTCCGATGCCGGCGCTCGGCAGGATGCCGTCCCAACTGATCTCGGAGACCTCGTCGACCGACCAGCCGAAGCCTCCGAATCCGACCGCAAAGAAACGCCTGTAGAAATTCCATCGATACTCGGCCTGCAGGGTATGTCTCTGGTCGGCCCTGTACCGTCCGTCAGTATAACCGCGGAGATCGATGTAGAAGAATACGCTCTTGTCCTCAAATGGGACCTTGCCAGTAGCGATACGCGAGTGTACCCTTGCGGCGACGACATGCCCCTTGCGGTACTCATTAAAGCCGCTCGCCTCGATCCAGTAGATATCGTAATCCCGGTCGCTGCCGATCGCGTCCCTGTTCCAGAGCGCCCAGACGTTTGCATGATACCCGGATAGCGGATAGAAGATGTTGTCGCGCGTATCCCAGGTCGCGACCAGTCCCAGGCCCGAGAAGGTCCTCTTCTCCAGCGCCGCGTCGATCGGCAGTTTCACATGGAATTCTGTCTGGCTGCGCATGTATCTGTATTTCGCGCCGAGATAGAGCCTTTTCCATGCAAGTCTCGAGACCTCCGCCAGGCCACCCACTGTCTCCGTCGTGTAATCTATGGACGTCCCGCCGCCGAGCCATTCGGGCAGATCGAGGTATGTCTGGAAATTGATATCGGCGACCGCCCCGCCGGCCTTTATCCTCCATCTGTCCTCATCGAGATAGAGCTGCTGGTAGAAGCCGGCGGCCCACGTCTTGTTCTCCGCGTAGAATCCGAACACAGCCGTGCTCGACTCGGGTGATATGGTGTCGCTGCTGCTGGCCTTGTAGAATGCGGCGACTGCAAGCCCGATCGACCAGCCAATCGATTCGTTATACGCGGGGATGGGGATGGCGGCGAGTTTCGCCCGCCCGCCGAATATCTCGAGACCGAAGTCCTGCTCGCCGGAGCTCGTGTCCGACGGAGCCGTTCCCTCTGATTTTTCAGTGCTTTGCGCGCGGGCAGCTCCGCCTGCTGCCATGACCATCACTGTTACAACGAGCGCATGAACGATCCTTCTCATCCACTTATCTTCCGGTTCACCGATCTCCTACCAGACCCCCGCGCCTATCTCGACTACGTATCCTATATTGGAGAATTCCCATGCCCCGTAGTACCTCATGCCGATGCGAAGTCCCCAGAAATCGGTTCCCAGCTTCGTGAGAAAGCTCAAAGGTGAATGCTTGAGGTAGGCCCTGAATTTTATCCCCGTCTCGCTAACGAACAGGGTCCTGCGCTCCTGCCCATCGGGTGTATCGTATGCGTCGCTCTCGAATCCGAGGGCGAAATACCCGTCGACCCATCTCGAAGCCGACGTCGTGTACATGAGGTTATAGCCGACGTCCCTGAGCTTGTAGTCCTTGAAATAGACCCTGTTGACGATCCAGCCGCCGCTCATCTGCTCCTCGAAGTTCTTCACGATAAACAGCGGAAAGGCGAATACCACACCGTGATCACCATCATACCGATAGGCGACCCCGATAGATTTCATGAAGCTCTCCTCGACGAACCAGCTTGAGAGCTGCTTGAGATCGTCGAACTCCTCGAGCTCTGGCCATTCTGGATACCCCTTCGAGTCGATAAACGGCTTGAGAGCATCCTCGGCCTTCTCAGATGTCGGGAACGGCCTCAGCTCGTATTTCGCATAATCCGGGGCGTAGACACCGTCCTCGACAAACTTCTCCCTGTGCGGGCTGTCCTCGGGCAGGGGAGGAAAGACCCTGTCTCCGTCATTTCTGACCTTCGCCATCCACGCCTCGAATCCGCCGGTACTCAGCCCGCCGCTGCGTATGATGTCCCGCACGCCCCAGGCATCGTTGATCCTCCGGTTTACGTCGAACCCCCGCGTATAGTAGCCGTCGCCGTTCTTGTCGGTGCAGGATGCGTGCTTCCCCTCCTCGACGAGGATCGTCATGGGGAAAATAGTGTATTCGTCGACTTCGAGGGTATTGTCGTACCAGAGAACGCCGTGAGCTTTCGCCACGATCTTCCAGACCGCCATTGCGTACACCGGCTCTTCGAATTGTCCCTTTTCACCGAACAGGACCTTCATCTCTACAGACTCGACATCGTGATCGTGCCCGCCGAAGCCTTCCTCGGTCGGGTAGTAGAAGAAGAAATCGAGATCCAGTCCGGCCAGCTTGCTCAAGTCGAGCAGCGTCGCGCCCGGATCGTCCGGATCGATCTCGAGATCGTGCAACCCTGCATCCTCCCTTATGAGAAGGCGCCTGATCCGGTAGTAGACCACCGGTGTGTCGACCGGCTCCTCGAACGGGAATGCCATCGGGATCCGGATCTCTCCCCAGGACTTCCCTTCGAGGAGCGGCTCGTCGGGAGAGAACCAGAGGATCGGGGCGCAGTAGGCTGCCAGTTTCTCAAATGTCATCAGGGAATCCTCGCCGTGCCAGACGAGGCCCTCGATATCGGCGAGCTTCTCCCTGACCTTATTCTTGTCCCTTATTACAGCAGCCGAGTCGGCCGGACAGACCGCCGCGGCGATCGATACGAGCATGAAGACGATCAGGATCTTCCGGAACATCCTGCGGGCACTCGTTTCATCCATTTTGATCTCTCCCTTGACCAGTGTCATTCGTCGAGGTCGATCGATCATGCCTTCCCCGTCCAGTGCTCCTCACTGCCCGCCTTCGGGATGACGATGATCGTCTGGTCCATTATCTCGGAGATCGGCCTGTCTTCCATGTAGAGCTTCGCCATCGCGTGGAGGTACGGCTTGATATGCGTGAAGTAATCCTTGTATCCCTCGCAGAGGTAGTTGAGGCCCGGTTCGCCGTACGGCGACATGACGAAGCGGTGCTTCGGGCAGGCCCCGCGGCAAGCGGCGAGGACCTCGCACTCGGTGCAGTAGCGGGGCAGGGCCGTCTCCTTCAGCGCGCCGAACTCTATCTGCTTCTCCGAGCGGACCATCGCCCCGAGATCATCCTCGAGAATGTTGCCGAGCCGGTATGCCGGATACATGAAATGGTCGCACGAGTAGACGTCCCCGTTGTGCTCGAGGATCACGCCGGTCCCGCACCGGGTGGCGAAGAAACAGGCCGCGGCGGGCATGCCCATGTAGGCGGTCAGAGACCACTCGAAGGTCATCACGAACATCTCACCGACATCCTTCCTGACCCATTCGTCGAATATCGCATTGAGGAACGCCCCGTAGGCCGCAGGCTCGACCGACCACGGCGTCACGGTGGAAGCCGCTTTCTCCGCATCGAGAGAGGGCGGCAGTGTGAGCTCGACACCGGGATCCTCTCCGCCGAGAGACGGCGGCAGTGCCAGCTCGAGGCCGAGATCCTCGGCGCCCTTTCCGGGAAGCCTTTCGACGATCGGGATGAACTGGATGAACCGCGCGCCGTTCTCCCTGAAGAACCTGTAGACATCGAGCGGACGCTCCGAGCTCTCGCGATTGACGCAGGCGAGGATGTTGAACTCCGTCCCGTGCTTCTGCAGCGTCCGGAGGGCTTTCATCACCCTGTCGAAGGTCGGGTTCCCGCCCCTGTCGACGCGATACCTGTCGTGGATCTCTCTCGGGCCGTCGAGGCTCAGCCCTACAAGGAAGTCGTTGCGAGCGAGAAACTCGCACCACTCGTCGTCGAGGAGAATGCCGTTGGTCTGTAATGTGTTGGAGAACTTCTTTCCCGCCGGGCAATATTTTCTCTCCAGCTCGACCGCCCGGCGGAAGAAGTCGATCCCGAGAAGCGTCGGCTCTCCGCCCTGCCAGGCGAAGAGGTACTCGGGGATCGAAGGGTCCTGCGACTCGTAGTTCTGACGGATGTACGCCTCAAGGACCTCGTCGGACATCCGATACTCCTCCACTTCAGGGAAAAGGGCGTCTTTCTCGAGGTAGAAACAGTACTCGCACCTGAGGTTGCAGGCCGGGCCTGCAGGCTTTGCCATCACATGGAAGCTTCCGGGCACCGAGCCGGCTTCACTCATCGCCGCCTCCCTCGGAATCCTCTGCTTCACCGAGCAACTCATCTAACATCCTCCAGAACGCCTGAGACGGCATCATCATCTCGAAGGTCGTGCCTATCTCGAATATCGTATCCATGCCCCTCGGTATCTCGATACCCTTTTTAATATTCTGCGGCGAGAATATCAGCCTTGTAAGATGCAGGCCGGTAAGGGGCGTGAGATCGGTCACCGGCGTTTCGGCTATATGCAGCCTCGTTATCTCCGAGCCCGACAGGGGCGAGAGGTCCGAGACCTGCGTGCGATGAAGGGTCAGGCTGATAATCGGCAATCCCGCGAGCGGCGATATGTCGGATACGGGTGTCTCGTTGAGCCAGAGCATCTTCAGGGGCATCCCGGCCAGGGGCCCGAGATCGGTCACCTTCGTCCCGAAGAGGTTGAGCATATCGAGCGGCATACCCCGGAGCGGGGTGATGTCGCTGACCTGCGTGTTGTTCAGATAGAGCTTTGCCAGGGGCATCCCGCGGAGAGGCGAGAGATCGGCGACATTTGTTCCCTCGAGATAGAGCTCGGACAGTGAGAGCTTCCGGATCGGCAACAGGTCCGTTATATCAAGTCCCCTCAGGTCGAGCATCCGGATGCCCATCTTCGAAAGCGGTGTAATATCGGCGATCCCCGTCCCCTCGAGCCCCAGGGCCATCACCTCGCCGCCGAAGATCCTCATCTGGGCGCCGCCCGCATAATCCGGGTTGGACGATTTCAGCGCGTCGTGGACGAGCGACTCGGTCCATTCAGTCTCTTCGCCGCCGCACGAGAAAAACAGGGCCGGCAGCGCGGCCACCGCGAGCATGGCCGCCGCCAGAACGATGCATGTGTGCCTCAATACCGTCATAGATAGATTCCTCTCGTCAGAAATATCCCCGCAAGATACTAGCGCATAATCGTTTCACGTTCAAGGAGCGCATTCGCTGGCCTCCGGCGGCGGGCGGACAAATCGCTTGTAGAACGCTACCCGCGGATTTATTCTCGGCAAACGCGTATTCCGGCGGGCCGGAACGTGCGAAGCGACCATTAACAGGAGAAAGTCCAGACATATGAGCGACAAGAAATATTACCAGATGACCGCCGAAGAGATATTCGCCGACCTGGGCACGAGCGAGAAGGGGCTTACGACGGAGGAAGCGGAGAAGAGGCTCGCCGAGGCGGGCCCCAACGAGCTGGCCGCCGAGATCAGCATGCCCAGATGGCTCATCTTCCTCTCCCAGTTCAAGGACCTGCTCGTAATCGTCCTGATAGTCGCCGCGGCCGTATCGTTCGTGATCGGCTCGTACAGGGACGGCTTCGTCATGGTCGTCATCGTGATGATCAACGCGATAATCGGCTTCGCTCAGGAATACAAGGTCAGCCGTATCCTCGACAGCCTCAAGAACCTCATACAGTCCCCCGCCAAGGTGATGCGCGGCGGAGAGATGGCCGAGATCGCACAGGTGAAGCTCGTCCCGGGAGACATTGTGCAGCTCGAGGCGGGCGACAAGATCCCCGCCGACCTGAGGGTGATCGAGTCGTTCGATCTCCGGACCGAAGACTTCGCCCTGACCGGCGAGTCGATGCCGCAGGGCAAGACATCCAACGTAATAAAGGAAGCGAGCGTCATCGGCGACCGCGACAACATGGCCTTCACGGGGACGACGGTAACGTCGGGCAGCGCCACAGGCGTCGTCGTGCGGACCGGCATGGACACCGAGATGGGAAAGATCGCCGGGATGACGCAGGAGACCGAGGAGACTCCGTCTCCCCTCGAGCGCGAGCTCGGGTCGCTGGCGAAGTGGCTCACGATCACCGTCGTCGTTATCGGCGGCGCGCTGTTTGGGATCGCGCTCTGGCAGGGGTTCACGCTGATGACGAGCATGGTCCTCGCACTCGGTATCGCAGTGGCCCTCGTCCCGCAGGCCCTTCCCGCACAGGTCACCGTTGCGATGTCGACGACGAGCAAGAGGCTCGCTGATAAGAACGCAGTGGTGAAGAGCCTGCCGTCGGTAGAGACGCTCGGCTCGACGAGCGTCATCAGTACCGACAAGACCGGCACATTGACGAAGAACGAGATGACCGTCACGGTGATCTGGTTCAACGGAAAGCGGTACTCGATGACGGGCACTGGTTACGAGCCCGAGGGACAGCTCCTCGACGAGTCGGGCAATGCCATAGACCAGGCCGGTATCGACGAGATAGAGATCATGATGGACGCGGCGACGATGGCTTCAAACGCCGAGATTCACGAACCGGACGAGGACCACCACGGTTGGTACCCGGTCGGCGACCCGACCGAGGCAGCGCTGGTCACGATGTCGACCAAGCTCGGCACCCGCTCGCCGACGGAGGACGAGGAGAACCCGGAGCTCAAGGAGTTCCCCTTCGATTCAGAGCGCAAGCTGATGAGCTCGGTGCGGCAATTCGGCGAACGCGAACAGCTCGCGATGAAGGGAGCCACCGACAGCGTGCTGGCGATCAGCAGGCACATCTACCGCGACGGAAAACCCGAACCGATCACCGACGCCGACCGCGAGGAGATAAGTTCGATCGCCGACGAGTTTTCCGGCCAGGCCCTCCGCGTCCTCTCCATAGCCTGCCGGCCGCTCGAGGCCGACGGCAGGGATTACGTGATGGAAGAGGTAGAGAAAGACGTCACATTTCTCGGCCTCGTCGGTATGATCGACCCCCCGCGCGAGGGTGTAAGCGAGGCGATGGAGCAGTGCCACGATGCAGGCATCAGAACATTCATCATGACGGGCGATCACGCGATCACCGCCCAGGCGATAGGGAACGAGATCGGTCTCGACGCGGGCGGCCATCCGTCCCCCGTCATCGCCGGCAGCGAGCTGAAGAAGATGGACGACGGGAAGCTGACGGCGGTGATGGAGAAAGAGCAGTCGCTCATATTCTCGAGGGTCGATCCCGAGGACAAGCTGCGGATCGTCGACCTGCTCATGGAAAGCGGGGAGGTGGTGGCCGTCACGGGCGACGGCGTCAACGACGCCCCGGCCCTTCGAAAGGCCGACATCGGCGTGGCGATGGGCAGGATAGGCACCGATGTGGCGAAGGAGGCATCGGAGCTCGTCCTTCTCGACGATTCCTTCCCCACGCTGGTCGACGCGGTCCGCGAGGGGCGGACGATCTACCGAAACCTGAAGAAGACGGGCCTCGCGTCGATGACGACGAACGCCGCCGAGCTCGTGGTGGTACTCCTCGGCCTGACCGGTGTCGCTATGCGCGGCTGGGCGATCCCGATCCTCGCAATCCAGATACTCGCGATCGACCTGCTCGCCGAGATCATGCCGCTTACCTTCCTCACCTACGACCCGCCACCCGATGACGTGATGAAGACCGTTCCGCGCGACCCGAACGATCACATACTCAATCGCGGGAATTCCATGGAGATCATCTTTCTCGGAATACTGATCGGCGTCCTCGCGTTCGCCAACTACGCGCTGTTCATGGTGCGCCACGGCGTGACATTCACAGTGCTCGAGGAAACGGGAAAGATCGATCCATCCCTCGCCATCCTCTACGCACGGGCTGCGACGGTGACATACCTCACGATCGGGTTCTGCCAGTTCGTCAATATCCTCTCGCGCCGGTATGAGAAGAAATCGATATTTAATACGAACTTTTTTTCGAACAGGATCCTGCTCCTCTCGATCCTCGGATCGATCGGGCTGATACTGCTGGCGATCTACCTGCCGTGGGTGCGGGATTTCCTCAGGTTCTATCCGCCGGGCCTGGAGGACTGGACATACGTTCTCGGGGCTGCCGGCGTCTTCCTCGTCGCCTTCGAGATCCTCAAGCTCTTCAAGAGGCTGCGCGGCAGTTAACCCCCGGGTGCCCCGCGATGAGTGTTTCGGAGTTGCGCCATATGTTATAATCAGTCGCAATGAACACATTGAGTATTCAACGGACATTCGAAGCGGGGAAGCGAAGACTGCTCCCGGTCATCGCGGCATCGGCGCTGGCCTGCATATTCCCGCTGGAAGCGTATCCGCAACCTGTCGCCCATGTTATTCATATCAGCGTCGACGGGCTGAGGCCCGACGCGGTGACCGCTCTCGGGCCCCTGCTATGCCCGAACTTCCACCGGCTGATGGTCGAGGGAGCATACACGCTGAATGCCCGCACCGACTGCGATTTCACAAATACGCTTCCCAACCACGCCTGCCAGATGACAGGCCGCGCCGCACTCGGCCCCGACGGGCACGGCGTCTCGTTCAATTCAGACGGAGGCGGAACGATAGAGGACGCCCACGGCTCGTATGTCACGGGCATATTCGACGTGGTTCACGATTTCGGCCTAACGACCGCTCTATACACCGGCAAGGACAAGTTCACCCTCTTCGACAGGAGCTGGGACGCGGTCAACGGAGCTCCTGACACAACAGGTGAAGACAACGGCAGAGACAAGATCGACAATTATTTGTGTTTGTGGAACACCTCGGCGCTCGTTGACTCGTTCCTGTCACTGCTCGATTCCACTAAACCGATATACACCCTTCTTCACCTGCGCGACCCCGATTCGGACAGTCATGCCTATGGATGGAAGAGCGCCGAATACCTCGACTCGGTGATTCGCATCGACGTGGCCATCGGCAGGGTGCTGGAAGCGGTCGAAAGAGATCCAGTCCTCTCCGGCACAACAATCGTTATCGTGACCGCCGACCACGGCGGCACCGGGACGGACCACAGCGATCCGGCCAACCCGTTCAACTACACGATACAGTTTCACACATGGGGCCCGGGCATACCTGCCGGCGCCGATATATACATGCTGAATCCCGTTTCCAGGCTCGATCCTGGAACAGGATGGCTCCCCTGTGACACGGCCCCGCCACCGGTCAGGAACGGCGAGGCGGCAAACCTCGCGAGCAGCCTGCTCGGCCTTCCCCCTGTACCGGGCTCGACGATATCGTCCGAGCAGGACCTCGTTGTCACCACCGGGGTAACACTCCCTTCCGTCACGATAACCTCTCCCGTGGACGGCTCGGAATACGGGCCGGGCGATCCGGTCGTAATCGAGGTCGACGCCTTTTCGGGGAACGACATATCGAAGGTGGAATTCTTCATGGACCAGGCCAGGATCGGAGAGGACTTGTCGGCTCCGTGGTCCCATTCGATTGATGGACTGCCTCTGGGTATCCGCGTGCTCACCGTGAGGGCGTCAGGCGCCGACGGCCTGGCTTCTACCGACAGGATCTCAGTACTCGTCAACAGTACGACTGCCGTGGGGGAATCGGACAGGACCTGGGACTCCCGTACAATCGTCAGACCCAATCCAGTCACGGGCTCGTCGAGGCTCTTCTTCTCGATCGAGTCGGCCGGCCCGGTGAGCCTGTTCGTCTACAACGCACTCGGGCGCAGGGTCAGCAGCGTGGGGCTGGGCGTGATGCAGAAGGGACATTTCGGAGTGCCTCTGAGAATGAGCGGGCTCCGGTCCGGAGTATATTTCTATTCGCTGACGACGCCCGGGAAGGCGCTCACCGGTAAGTTCATCATCGTCAGATAGATCCCTCCAGGACAGATCGCCCGTCCGGCAGATCAGTCGAAGATCTTCAGGTACTTCCCGTACCCTTCCTTCTCGAGATCCTCTCTGGGTATGAATCGCAGCGACGCCGAGTTGATACAGTACCGCAGGCCTGTCGGATCGGGACCGTCGGAAAAGACGTGGCCGAGGTGCGAATCGCCGCGGGCGCTTCTGACCTCGGTGCGTGTCATGCCGTGGCCGTCATCCTTCTTCTCAACGATGTTGTCGGGCTCGAGGGGCCGGAAGAAGCTCGGCCAGCCCGAGCCGGAGTCGTACTTCGCCAGCGAGCTGAACAAGGGCTCACCGCTCACCACGTCGACGTATATGCCTTCACGCTTGTTGTTCCAGAACTCGTTCTGGAAGGGCGGCTCTGTGCCGCACTGCCGGATCACACGGTACTGCTCGGGGGTGAGTTTTTCTTTCAGGGACGATTCGTCAGGTCTCGAATAAACGGCGCCGACGGAATTGTCGAACTCCGCCTCGAACCGGCCGACCGATTCTGCGTCCCAGGCGCCCTCGAGAAATCCGTCCCTGCCCGACCCGGCCCGGTACGCCCCGTACTGGACGGGGCAGCTCTTGAAGTATCCCTGGTGGTAGTCCTCCGCCGGGTAAAACCTCGTCGCCATACTGATTTCTGTAGCAACTGGCTTATCGAAAACGCCAGATCCTGCCAGCGCTTCCTTCGACAGCTCCGCGAGACGCTTCTGCTCTTCGTCGTGACAGAAGATCGCGCTCCGGTACTGCGACCCGCGGTCGACGAACTGCCCGCCGGCGTCTGTCGGATCGATGTGGCGCCAGAAGAACTTGAGCAGCTCCGCGTATGTCGTAAGAGACGGATCGTACCGTACCCGGATCGCCTCGGCATGCCCGGTTGTCCCGGAGCATACTTCCTTATAGGAGGGATTCTCTGAATATCCGCCTGTATATCCCGATACGGCCTCGAGAACGCCGGGTATTTCCTCGAAATCCGCCTCTATGCACCAGAAGCATCCCCCGGCGAATGTCGCTACTGCAATGTTATCCGTATTTCTGTTCGAGTCCATTTTCGCCTCCGCTCCCCGGCCGATCATACCCGGCATCAACAGTAAGATCACTAAACCGGTCGTCGTTCCGACAGAGAATATCCGCTTCATATCATACCGTCCTTTCGGCGGCGCCATTATTACTTATAACATTAGTAATATATTATCGCGGGGACAAGGGATTGCGCGGATTCAGGGCCGGTACCTGCCGCCGGCATCGATGCAGAAAGCCCGCCGCCGGCGAACCGGCGACGGGCTGTTGATCTCTTGATTCAGGCTGTCAGCAGATTTGACTACATCTCCCTCCACGACAGCACGATGCACGGCATAATGCCGCTCAGGACGTTCGTGATCGAGTCCTTGCTGTAGAGCACGGCCGCGTTACCGGCGCTGAAGTTGAAGTCGGACGTGCCGCGTACGATCATCGATCCGAGGATCCACGGCGTACCGGTGAAGTGAACGTCCCCTTCGACGTAGATCAGCCCCGTATAGATGAAGCTGCCTGCAGCGTCCAGATCTCCGGTGACGTACAGGAGTCCCTCGCCGACCAGGTTGCTGTTTATATTCGCATTGCCCTGAATGTAGGTGATGCCATCGAGGGGAGCGACGATCGACGTATTGTCCGCCCTGGCGAGGATACTGGCCACCTCGGCGTCGGAGAGCCCGAGCACCTCGGCGAGGGTATAGAACGGGTTGCCAGCGTCATCATCGATCGGCTGCGGATCGCCGATAACGTCCGCCGATCCCTGTGTCTTGACGAGATCCCCCGTGCTCGTCACGCCAGGCAGGTTCCCCGAGGGGAGATGGAATGCCACGCATCCGTTCGGCTTCGTTCCCACCGGCGTGTTCAGGTCGTGGTTGTGCCCGCAGAAGGCGCAATTACCGGTGAGCTTCACCGCCTTGTCGACGT
>JAUWMD010000279.1 GCA_030613345.1 Candidatus Krumholzibacteriota bacterium | reverse complement strand
TGCCGAAGGGTCGGATCAGAAGATGTCCGACGAGAGCTCCCTCGTGCTCGCGGCGGGGATGCCCGTCAAGGTCGTCGACGGTGAGAGGTGGAACGTCAAGGTCACCGTAAAAGACGATCTCGAGATAGTGACGAGCTTTATCTCGGGCACGAAACTCGAGTGTTCCTCTTCGGATGAGGACTGAGCCGGAGTATCGGGAATGAGGATCGGAATAGGATACGACATACATCCACTGGTCGAGGGCAGGCCGCTCGTGCTCGGCGGGGTGCGTCTCCAGTATGAGATGGGCCTTGCCGGCCACTCGGATGCCGATGCGCTCGTCCATGCCCTCTGCGATGCGATCCTCGGTGCGATCGGCGAGGGTGATCTCGGCCGGCATTTCCCCGAAACAGAGGAATATCGGGATATCGACAGCCTCAGGCTCCTCGAGAAGGTGGCGGCGATGGCGGCGGAGAAGGGATACAGGCTGGTCAACGCGGACTGCATCGTCCACGCCGAGCAGCCGGCGATCTCTCCCCATGCGGAGGCCATGGCGGAGGCGATGGCCGCGGCGGCGGGAACGGATCCCGGCAGGATCTCGGTGAAGGCGACGCGGGGAGAGGGTCTCGGGCCGGTCGGCGAGAAGCGTGCCATAGTGGCGAGGGCCGTCGTTCTGCTCGAGGAGACGGCATGACGAAAGGGCTGGAGAATTGTCTGACGTAAGAGTGAGATTCGCTCCCAGCCCGACCGGACGCCTGCACGTAGGCGGAGCGAGGACGGCCCTTTTCAACTGGCTCTTCGCCAGGCACGAGGGCGGCAGTTTTATCCTGAGGATAGAGGATACGGACCTGGAGAGGTCGAGCGCGCAGCTCGAACAGGGCCTGCTCGACGATATCCGGTGGCTCGGGCTCGAATGGGACGAGGGCCCCGGAAAGGACGGTGGGCACGGTCCCTGCCGGCAGTCGGAGCGCACAGAGATCTACAGGGATTACGCCGATAAGCTCGTCAAGGCGGGCAGGGCTTATCCCTGCTTCTGTACCGAGGAGGAGCTCGAGAGAAAGCGCGAGGCGTCGAAGACGGAGGGCCGCCCTCCGAGGTACGACGGTATGTGCAGGAAGTTCGGCAGGGAGGAACTGGAGAAAAAGAGAGAGGCCGGCCTTCCGGAGAGTGTGAGGTTTCTCGTCCCTGAAAGCGATGAGGTCAGGATCGTGGAGGACATGGCGAGGGGAAGGGTCGAGTTCCCTCCCGATATGGTCGGCGACTTTGTGATAATGCGTTCGAACGGGATGCCCACCTACAACTTCGCCGTCGCGGTAGACGACGGAGACATGGGAATCACCCACGTGATCAGGGGAGCGGAGCATCTCTCGAACACGGTCCGCCAGCTCCTCGTCTACGAGGCGCTGGGGATGCCGGCCCCGCGGTTCGCTCACATCCCCCTGATACTGGGAAGCGACAGGGCGAAGCTGAGCAAGAGGCACGGCGCGCCCAACATAGAGGATTACCGGAAACGGGGATATCCGCCGGAGGCACTCGTCAACTATCTTGCATTCCTCGGCTGGTCGACGAGGGGCGATAGCGAGATACTGTCGGTCGGTGATCTCGTCTCCGAGTTCGATCTGTCGCGCGTATCGGACAGCCCGAGCATCTTCGACGAGGAGAAGCTGAACTGGATAAGCGCCAACCACGTCCGCGGGGGCGGTTCGGAGCGCTACTTCGAGCAGGCCCTGCCCTTTTTCCCGGAGCGGATGAGGCAACGGTATGGCCGCGGCGAACTGGCGCGGATCTTCGATATAGCATCGGAGAACCTGCCCTGTTTCGAGAGGCTCGCGGCCGAGGCGGTGTCGTTCATGCCGGGTCCGCCCGGGTACGACGACGATGCGCTCGAGGCGATGTCCGGCTCGGATGGACTGCTCGCCGTGCTGAAGGAGAGGTTTTCAGTCCTTTCCGACTGGAGCGAGGGACCGGTCAGGACGGAAATAAAAGAAACGGGTAAAGAGACGGGAGTAAAGGGCAAGGGACTCTACATGCCCCTGAGGATCGCGGTCACGGGGATGGCGCACGGGCCGGACCTCTCGTCGATACTGGTCATCAGGGGTAGAGAGGACGTCACCGGTTCAATCGCCGCCGCCATTGAGAATATTTCGAAGCGGGGGGGATGATGAGCAAAGGGGAAAAGATGAATATCGCAGTCCTGATGGGAGGGCTGACAGAGGAGAGAGAGGTCTCCCTGGTAAGCGGCCGCGGCGTGCTCGAGGCGCTCCGAAGGCGCGGGCACAGCGTCTGCCCCATCGACCCGGCGCTCCCGGCTGAGGAGCAGGCCGATTCCTGCCTCGCGGTGATAGGGGACGCGCCGCCCGAGGCGATTCCCGCCCTTCCGCCCGGCAGGGTCTTCGAATGGCTCAAGCTCCCGAGGATCCTCGAGGCGGAGCTCGTTTTCATCGGGCTCCACGGCGGAGCCGGAGAGGACGGCACCGTACAGGCGCTGCTCGAGACGGCGGGCAAGGCTTACACCGGTACCGGGGTACTCGGCAGCGCGCTCGCGATGAACAAGGACAGGGCCAAGGCCCTTTTCAGCGAGGCGGGTGTACAGACCGCCCCGCACCTGTTGACTGTCGGTGGCGGCGACGTGGAGCTTCACCGCGTCATGGAGACGATCGAGGCCGGGATCGGATTCCCCGTCGTTATAAAGCCGAACGACCAGGGCTCGAGCATCGGGTTCTCCTTCGTCGAGAAGCCCGAAGATCTTGGTGCCGCGCTCGACGAATCGGCACAGTACGGCAGCGAGCTGCTCGTCGAGAGATATATACCGGGCAGGGAGGTGACCGCCGCCGTGCTCGAGGGAGAGGCCCTGCCGCTCGTCGAGATCATACCGGAAGGCGGGTTTTTTGATTACACGAGGAAATACAAGAAGGGAACGACCGGGTACGAGGTCCCCGCGAGGGTGGACAGATCGATCGAAGAGCGGATAAAGCGCGAGGCGCTCCTCGCCTGGAACGCGCTCGGCTGCAGGGATTACGCGAGGGTCGATTTCCGACTGAGCGGGGAAGGCGAGTCCTACTGTCTCGAGGTCAACACGCTGCCCGGGATGACCGAGATCAGC
>JAUWMD010000145.1 GCA_030613345.1 Candidatus Krumholzibacteriota bacterium | reverse complement strand
ATCGGGAACCAGACACCACCCTCTTCGATGGCCGGTTTCGCCTCCTCCGGCTTCTCGATGGTAGATACGTAGAGGTCCCAGTCCCGGCCGTTACGCTTCGTCGTGTAGTATACGAACCTGTCTCCCCTGTTCGACCAGCTGAAGCCGCCGTTTCGCGACTTGCCGTCGGTGAGCATCGTGTACCTGGCCGTGGATACGCTGAACCAGAATATCTGGTAGAACTCCCCCCCACCGACATCCTTGCCGAAGAGAAAACCGGTCCTGAGATGATCGGGACAGACGGATGCGCCGCCGACCGGTTCGTTGAAGAAGGTGATCTGTGTGCGGGCGCCGCCCGGCTTCTTCACGAAATGAATCTGCGAGGTCTCGCCGAACCTCGTCCCGATGTAGATGCCCGAGCCGTCGGCGCTCCAGCCCCTGACGCCTGCGCCTCTCGTGTTCTGGTACTGGAACATCCGGTCGATCACACTCTGCGGGATCTCGGGGATACACTCGATGACGAGATTGCCGTCCTCCCGCCTCTCGACCTCCTCCGCGGCTCGGGCGAGCACCGGGGCGAGCAGCACGAGAACGAGGAGCACGGGGATAAGTCTCTTCATCCTGAAACCTCCAGGGAAGATGTGAATCTGGGAAGGGAAAATGGAGCTGGTGATCGGAGTCGAACCGATGACCTACGCATTACGAGTGCGTTGCTCTACCAGCTGAGCTACACCAGCTCCCTGCGAGTAACTGAATATATTATACCCAATAGGCTTTTCAAGTCTTTTTTATCCCGCCTTGAAGGCCCTGCGTTTCGATGGTGATTACTTGAGCGCTTCGGCTCTCTTTGCGTGGAAGTCCCGGTAGAAACCGATCGTGGAGAAGACCTCGGGATCGATGCCGGGCTTGCCGTGGACGATGAGCTTCGCCATGTTCAGCCCTACTCCAGGGCCGAGCATGAATCCCTGCCCGCACATCCCGACGGCGAGAAAAAGTCCTTTCACCTCTCTCACCCCGTCGAGGATGATGATCCCGTCGGGCGTCATCGGGTACAGGCCCCTCCATACCCGCCTGATAAGCATGTTACGGAGGCGCGGTATGAGTTCGATCAGCCTGCGGGAGATCACAGGCATGAATTCCGAGGTGACAGATCTGTTGGTGCCGACGATCGGCGCTATCGGCGTATAGCAGAAGATCACCTGTCCGCGGTCGTTCTGACCAAAATAGAAGTTCGCCGTCCTGCCCTCTGGCCCCGGCCTGATGTCGACGATCAGAGGATCGAAGAACCTCTTCATCGGCGCAGAGATGCCTCCCTCGTGGCTGTCGGGAACTACCGGGATCTCTATCCCGGCCATCCTCCCTACCTCTCCGGCATGTCCGCCTGCGGCGTTTACTACTACATCGGCGTAGTACTTTCCCCTGCCCGTCTCGACGCCTTCGATCCTGCCGCCGCTGCGCAGGAGCCCCGTGACCGGCTCGCCGAACAGGAACTCGGCGCCCCTGTCCCTGCTCTCCTTCCAGAAGGCGGCAGCCGCCTTCAAGGGGGAAATCTGGCCGTCGTGTGGCGAATAGGTGCCGCCACGCAGCCCGACGGGATTGATGCCGGGCACGAGCTGTATGATCTTTTCGGGACCGACCCAGTCGATGTTGAGGCCGAAGCTCTTCTGAACGGGAAGCAGGACCTTGAGCTTTTCCTCGTCTATCTCGCGGTAGATGGGGAAACAGTACCCGCCGTTTATCCATCCGATGTCCGTTCCGTGCTTTTCCTTCCACGTGGAGAATATCTCGAGGCTCTCGATGCAGATCGTGATCTTGGCAGGATCTGAGTGGGTCGCCCTCACTCCGCCTATCGCCGCCTTGTTCTGGCCCTGGCCGACGGAATGCTCGCCGTCGAGGACGAGGACCTTCAGTCCCTCGAGGGTAAGGAAATAGGCGATCGGGCAGCCGACGCTTCCGGCGCCGATCACTATGGCATCGTACTTCGCCAGGCTCACTTCCCATCACCACCCTTAATGCCCGCGAACGCCGAGAGCGGCACCTCCGCGACAAAAGGCCTCTCCGTGGGAAGAGTGACATCGTCGAGATCGATCCCCTCCTCGCGGTAGAGGCGGAGTATCAGTTCGGTGCACGTCTTGCCTCCACAGGCGCCCATCCCCGACCTGACGGTGGCCTTTAGGATATTCATGTCGAGTACGCCGGCCCGGATCTCGCCGCGTATCTCGCCGGCTGTGATCCTCTCGCACCTGCAGATAATCGTGTCGTCGGATATTGAGTCGGCGATGCCGCCGCCCATCTCACCCTCCTCGGCTTCCAGCTCGAGAAGGGCCGCGACATCGACCGCCTGCTGAGACGGGACCTCTATCGAGACGAGCAGCCTCTTGTCGTCTCCCGGGGCCTTGCGCATCTTGACGACCGTCCCGGTGCCGACCGGATTCCCGTCGAAATCGACGGTGCGGACCTCCATGCCTGCCTCGAGCCCACCGGGCTCGAGCTCGTACGGGACGACGACTATCGAGGTGCCTTCCTTTTCCCCGGCGTCCGGTCGCACGAGGGTGATCGCCAGTGCGGGGCATGCAACCACGCACTTGAGGCATCCGGAACATTCGCCGGTGAACTCGGGCAGCCCCATGATCGGATCGCCCGGGATCACGATCGAGCACATCGAGCACGAATCTACGCAAGGATTGCAGGGGATCTCCTCGACGCACCTGATGACGGGGAAGGCCTTCCCATCTCCTGAGGGAACTTCCCAGTCGACAACGGCGCCGGGCTTGCTGCGGAGCACCTCCTGCTTCGACTCCCAGTCGCCCGGAATCTCGACATCCCGGCCGAGTGCCCGGGCTATTTTTCTTCCCGTGATCTTGCCGCCGAATATCGCGGCCGACGCCTCGGCGATCTCGGCGGAGTCGCCGCATGTCCAGCACTCGAGGCCGAACTCGGCCAGCTTGTAGTACAGTTCGTCTATCGGGGAGAGTCCGACCGCAACGAGGAGCGTATCGACATCGTAGGTCCTGGCAGTGCCTTCGACCGGTCTGAACGACTCGTCGACAGCAGCCGTTGTTATACTTTCGAGTTTTTCGTCTCCCTCAGCAGATATGACCGTGCGGGAAGTATATATCGGAACACCGAGGCGTGTCAGCTTGTCGGCGTGCACCTTGTAGCCCCCGCATCGCGGCAGGGCCTCGACGAGGCCCACGACCTTTATTCCCGCCTGGATTGCGTGATAGCCTGTGATCAGGCCGACATTCCCTCCTCCGACGATGAAAAGTCGTTCGGTGGGAATGATCATGTCACGGTTCAGCAGTGTCTGGAATGCTCCCGCCCCGTAGACCCCTGGAAGGTCGCATCCGGGAAAGGCCAGCCCCTTCTCCCTCGCTCCGCAGGCGACGAGCACGACACGCGGCTCGACGAGGAAGTATCCATCGCCGCCGTACATCCCTACCTTACCGTCGTGGAAGGCGCCGACTACTGTCGTGCCGGTCCTGACCTTCACCGAGTCAAGCTTCGAGAGCTCGGCAGTCAGGATGTGCGCGATGTCTATGCCGCGGATCCCCGCGTAGCAGTCCTCCCTCGAACCGAAGAAGGGATGTGTCTGGAGGGTGAGCTTTCCGCCGAGCTCGCTCTTGTCGTCGACGAGCAGTGTCTCTATGCCGAGGGTCCCGAGCTCGATGGCGGCGTTGATCCCCGCAGGGCCGCCTCCGACAACGAGGACCTCCGTCGATATCGTCTTTATGCCTGAGAACGCGGGCAGGCCGTCGCGGCCGGGCAGCTCGGGCACGCCCTCGCAGCTGGCGACCTTCATCCCCTCACGGACCTCGATCATGCATCCCTTCACGGAAATGCCTTCGACAAGAACCATGCACTGACTGCATTGTCCGTTTACGCAGAATATTCCCTGGGGCGCGCCGTCGCGGGGATGATGGCCGAAGACCCTGATCCCGTTGGCGTACAGGGCCGAGGTGATGACCTCGCCCTCGAGGGCCTTCATCTCCTGCCCGTTGAACAAGAAGGAGATCTCCTTTCGTTCCCTGATCGACAGTATGGGGTGAGATGTCAGACGGTGCGTTGATCCTGAGGATGCTATGGCTCGGACTCCTTTTCGACTGTCCCGTCAGCTGGAGATGGTCAGAATCACCTGATTCTTCTCGACCGACGTTCCGGGGGAGACCTTTATCGACTTGATAGTTCCTGCGACGCTGGAGGTGAGGCTGTTCTGCATCTTCATCGCCTCGAGGATGACGAGAACGTCACCCTGGCTGACGCTGTCGCCTTCCTTAACCTCGTAGCTGATAACCATGCCGGGCATCGGGGCTGTAAGCGTGAATTCCGATCCGTCTCCGGTGTCGGCTCTGGCGTTGCCCTGCTCGGCCTGCTCCTTCTTCTTTTCCTTCTTCTTTCTGCGGCCGCCGTCCTTCATGACGATCGGGGCCGTGTTCCCGGCCGCGCGTGCCCTCGTCTTTCCGCCGATCTCCTCCACATCGACATTGAAGTACTCATCGCCGACAAAGACGTTGAAGGTTCTCAGCGCCACGCCCCTCTCCGGCCTCTCGCCGCGGCCATCGGTCACGGCGACGTTCCCGCTGCGAAGCTTCTCGACGAGCTCCTCCTCCTTCTTCACATCTTCGAGTGTTACAGGCTTTACCTCGTCGGGCAGCTCCTCGAGCCCGTACTTCCACCTGAGGAACCTCATCCCCGTAGTCGGATAGAGAGCATATATCAGGACGTCGCGTTCGTTTTTCGCCAGACCCTTCACGCCTTCGCGCGCCTTCTCCATCTCAGGCTCGAGCATATCGGCGGCGCGGCATGTTATCGGCTTCTCGCCCCGCGGATACCCCTTGAGGGCGAGCTTCTGTATCTTCGGATCCATCGGCCTCGGAGGAGTGCCGTAGAGCCCGTAAGCGTAATCCTTGACCTGGGCGCTGATCATCTTGTAACGCCCGAACAGCACGTTCTGCACCGACTGGATCCCGACGATCTGACTTGTCGGCGTCACCAGTGGAGGATACCCCAGTTCCTTGCGGGTCCTGGGCAGCTCCCTGTAGACCTCGTCGATCTTGTCGAGAGCATCGGCCTCCTTGAGCTGGCTGACCAGATTGGTGAGCATCCCGCCGGGGATCTGGTGCTCGAGAACACCTGTGTCGATCACGGCCATTCTCGTCGTGTTGAGAAAGCGCCTGTACTTCGGTGCGACCGTTTCTACGAAACTGCCCAGTTCGAAAAGGAGTTCGAGATCAAGGCCAGTGTCCCTCGCTGTTCCCTTCAGCGCGGCGACGATCGGCTCGGCCGCCGGTTGCGCGGACCTCAGCCCGAACGGGGCGAGCGCACAGTCGAGCACATCCACCCCTGCCTCGACGGCCTTGAGATAGGCCATCGACGCCATGCCGCTCGTATAGTGGCAGTGAAGCTGGACGGGGATACCGACCTCGGCTTTGAGCGAGCCGACCAGATCGTAGGCATCGTAAGGATTCATCAGGCCGGCCATGTCCTTGACGCAGATCGATGTAGCTCCCATGTCCCTGAATATCTTCGCTTTGTCTATGTAATACTTCAGGTCGAAGATCTCACCCCCGAGTCTTTCCTCGGTGAGCGAGTAGGATAGAGTCGCCTGGATCTCCTTGCCGGTTTTCTTTATCGCCTTGAACGACGCCTCGAAATTCCGTTCATCGTTCAGCGCGTCGAATACCCTGAATATATCGATGCCTGCCTCGGCCGCCTCGTGTACAAACGCCTCGACGACATCGTCCGCGTAATTCCGGTATCCGACGAGGTTCTGGCCGCGGAGAAGCATCTGGAGCGGGGTCTTCCTGATCCTCTTTTTCAGCTCGACGAGGCGTTCCCAGGGATCCTCGTTGAGGAAGCGTGTAGTGACGTCGAAAGTTGCCCCTCCCCACACCTCCATCGAATGGAAACCTACCGCGTCCATCTTCTCGGCGATCGGGAGCATGTCTTCCGTACGGAACCTCGTGGCGAGCGTGGACTGATGTCCGTCGCGGAAGGTGGTATCCGTGATCTTTACGGGACCGGAACCTTTCAGTATCTTCTCGCTGGCAGACATGTCTTCTATGTGAGCCTTTCTTTCATGCAGCCTCGTTTATCGCAGGGAGAACCGGTTGAGACGGGTCCTGAGCGGATTCACCCTCGAGGCAAATGAGCGCCTCCCGAGCTGCTCCTTGCGCGCTCCCATCTTCCACGGGCTCAGGACCTGCCCCTTGTACTGGGCCGGCCCTGTATCCTCCTGATCTATATAGGCTTGAACAGCCGCGACAATCGCGGCCATGGTCTTAGCGTCCACATTGGCCCTTCCGTCCCAGGCGACTATCAAAGATAAGCCTGTTGTTAATTTACTGTCAACAGTATTTCATCTTCTTACTGGGGCCGCTCATATCTTCCAGGGGTAATCATGGGAAGAGGCCGGACGGCATGTCCGGCCTCTCTCTTATCAGCAATCGGTGGTGGGAAGGGGCGGAATTGAACCGCCGACACACGGATTTTCAATCCTAAATGGGCGGTCCGCGCAAGCTCCACTATATCACCGTTTCGCCTTGCCTGGCTTGGTTTTTCGCCGTTTATAACTTGCTGTGATTTGTCGTGATTTTAGGTATCTTTTCATTCCAATGACTACAGTTTTGACTACAGTACCTTATTGACTCGCTAGGTATTCGGCC
>JAUWMD010000239.1 GCA_030613345.1 Candidatus Krumholzibacteriota bacterium | reverse complement strand
CGAGCGGTGTGGCCAGCCCGTTGAAAAGTCTCACCTCGGCAAGCCTGTAGGCCTCCTCGGCCAGGGACACCGCCTCATAGCGCCCCTGCAGGGCAGTAATGGCGTTTACCAGGGCGAGCCGTGACACCCTCACCGCAAGCTCCTTGTCCTTTGAGACTCGGGTCAGCTCGACTTCGGCGGTCCTCATGTCAGCCTTCGCGCGGTCGATCCGGGCCTTCGACTTGAAGCCGTCGAATATCGGCCAGACAAACGCGGCAGTGACCGCCGATGAATGCGCCAGTTTGTCCGCATCGAGATTTGCGTTGTCCGACCACTGACCCTGAACGAGGTAATTCGCGCCTATCTGCAGTCCGGGCCTTCTGGCGGCCTTTTCGAGCTTGACGTTCATCTCGGCGGCCATGATCTGGTGCTCGACCGCGATTATCTCTGGATTGGTCTTCTTCAACTTCTCGAGGAGAATATCGAGCTCTTCCGGTTGATCGACATACCCGAGTGAGTCCGAGAGAGCGAGCTCGACTTGCGGGTCGAGACCGCACCGCCTTTTCAGGGTATAGAGTGCCTGATCGAGATCGTTGCGCGCTACTATCAGCGGCGTCTCCCTGTTCTGCAGCTCAACCTCGGCGCGGAGCAGGTCGAACCTGCTAACGGTCCCATTGGTATGTCCAGCCCTTGCGACCCGGACAGCCTCTAGAGTCGTCTCGAGCGCGGCCTCGTTTATCCTGAGCGTCGCATCGGCGAGCAGCACCATGTAGTAGGCGTCCTGAATGACGAATCTGACATAGTCGGCTACGGCGATCTCACCGCTGCGCACCGCCTCGGCGATCGCCGTCGAAACGCCGATCGCGGAGGAGAGCCTTCCACCCGTCCAGGCGTTCCAGGTAAGGTTCGCGATGGCCGACGCGTCGTTGTCCTCGCCTATCTCGATCTTCGTTATTCCACCGAAGGCATCTCCCATGTCCGACGGGAGAAACATCACCGGCTTGAGTATGTTGCGCCCGTACCGGGCCATAAGGTCGATGGTCGGGATCCTCCCCGATTTCGCCTCCCTGACGGTCGCCTCGGCCCCGCGAACGCTTTCGCCTGCCTGCTTGAGTGTCTCGTCGCTGGCGAGGCCGAGCTCGATCGCCCTCTCGAGCGAGAGTACGGCCCGCCCGCCGGACGAAGCCTGTGCCGCAGGCACGGGGCCCTGCACCGGCAGCACGGGACCAATTCTCGAGGCGGCTGTCGCAGCCGCAACCACGGACCCGGCCTGGAATCCCGAAACCACAGACATCAGCATCATGAGAGCGGCTGTTATCAATGTCTTTCTATATCTCATCCGCCGCCCGCCTTTCTCTTTTCCTCAAGTTTCCTGTCCTCCAGAGGTTTCAATATCATTCTGTCCACGTACTCGGCTACTATTTCGAACGGCATGCCGCCCTTCTCGACGACGACGGTCATCATGGCGTGGCCCGCCCCGTGTATCATGGCGGTGAGCAGATCGGGATCCTCGTCGGGGATATCTCCCCTCTCTATCGCTTCGCGGATCAGATTCCCGAACTCTGCCATGTGTCTGACGTGCTCCGGCCCGTTCTCGGGACAGCATTCCCTGCCCTCACCTTCCATCTCGCTGACATAGAACCGTACGAAGTCATCGTGCTCGTCGAGATATTTGATGACCGCCCGGGTCCTCGCGCGGATCCTGTCGATCGGGGGCATCGAGGGATCTGTCGCCTCGGCTGCCATCCGCCTGATCTCTCCTGCATGGTACTCGGCGACCTCGCGATAGATCGCCTCCTTACCCTCGAAATGGAGGTAGAGCTTTCCCACGGAGAGCTCCGACATGTCGGCGATCATCTGCATGCTCGTCCCGTCGTAGCCGTGCCGTGCGAACAGTTCGGTGGCCGCCGAGAGGATCTCTTCCCGGTGCTGCTGCCTGGTCCGCTCCCGGCGCGAGAGGCGCCCGGGGTCCTGTCCATTGGCATCCAAATCCGGTCTCCTTTCAGGTTCCTGAAGTTTTATTCAATACCTGAATATTTATTCATATCATGAACCGTCACGTGAATATACATTCATATTTCTGATACGCAAACGAAAAAGCGTTGTTTCACAAGAAATTAAAATTAATTTGCAACAATCCCCTTGACTATTACGAATTTAATAATAGTATTAATCGAGCAGTATGCTCAAGTAAACATCATCTGGCGGGTATAACCGCCCGGTCCGAACCCGGCCGGACCGCTGACGAGTGGCTGCCGGCATGAGAGAGGTGAGCGGATTGATCGATACCGAATCGGCGAACAGGAAGTTCGAGAAAGAGCTCAAATCGGGGACGGCGGCATTGATCCTGCTCGGGGTCATTTCCGGGTCCGGGCGGCCGATGTACGGCTACCAGATAACGAAGGAGATCGAGACGGCGGCCGGCGAAGCGATAGAGAGGCCCCTCTTCAGGCAGGGCGCCCTCTACCCCGTGCTCCGCTCGATGGAGAAGAGCGGGATACTCGAGAGCGAGATCGAGCCTTCCGTTTCCGGCCCACCGCGCCGCTATTATTCCCTTACCGAAGACGGCGGAAAGATCCTCGAGGACTGGAAGGTCACGTGGCAGAGCACGAAGGACCTGGTCGACGAAATACTGAAAGGAAATGACGATGTCTGACATGATAAACGAATACCTCGACAGACTCGAGAAAGCCCTATCAGGCGCCGACCCTGCCACGATGCGCGACGCCCGGGGAGACGCCGAGGAGCATCTCCGCTCCGCTCTCGACGCGGCATCGCTGGAATCGCCGGGAATACCCGAAGACGAGACTCTTCGCGGGATAATCGATGATTACGGAACCCCCGAGGAGGTTGCCGACGCCTACCGCAGGATCGAGAAGTTCTCCACTCCCGTCCTTGCCGGCAGAAAGGCAAACGGTAAAAAGTCCGCGGCGGCAAGGTTCTTCGGCGTTCTCGTCGACCCGAGGGCTTACGCAGCCCTCTTCTATATGCTCTTCTCCCTCGTCACGGGGATCATCTACTTCACATGGGCAGTGACCGGCCTCTCGCTGTCGGCCGGCCTCGCCGTACTGATCATCGGCATTCCCTTCTTCGGACTCTTTCTCCTCTCCGTACAGGGGCTGATGCTGGTGGAAGGCAGGATCATAGAGGCCCTCTCCGGAATACGCATGCCGCGAAGATCCGTTGCCGCCCGAAAAGGCCTCGGTATATGGGAGAAGTTCGTATCTATCATGAAGGACAAGAGGACGTGGACGTCGATCCTCTACATGGTGATGCAGCTCATTTTCGGCATCATGCACTTCACCGTGACGGTCACGCTGCTCGCCTTCTCGCTTTCGCTAATCCTCAGGCCGTTGCTCGAGTACCGGTTCGACCTGCCGATAATGCATCTGGGGCACGCGACGTACTGGACGCCCGGCTGGTTCATGCCGTTCATGGTCGTTCTCGGAGTCCTGCTCCTGGTCGTATCGATGCACGCAGCGAGGGGCATGACGAGACTCCACGGCAGATGGGCAAAGTTCATGCTGGTGAGATAGTACCTGTCTCTTTTGAGCAAATAGCTTTTCATGAACCCGGTTACAGAGAGATCCGAGACTCTGAGGCCGGGTTTTTCATGGATCAAAAGACTCCATGGATCACAGCACTTCATGAGTCACAGGACTTCATGGATCACATGATTTCATTAGATCACTGGATTTCGCAGGTCGCATGATTTCCTGGATAGCGAGATCTCAAGGATCGCAGAACTGTTCAATATGTTTTTCCCCGAAAGCCCTCTCCGCCTCCAGCCGGTTATGCTTCGCGCAGAGCAACCTCAGGTTTGATGGCGAGTTATCACCGCCCCTTGCGAACGGGACAATGTGATCTATCTGAAGGTCCCACGTCGAGCCACACCGTTTTCCCCCCGGTGCAAGGAAGGTGCACCGTCCCCTGTCTCTGGCGTAGACCTCGTCGCGGACCTTTCGGGAAATATATCGCGAAGTATCATGCTTCTGGCGTTTCAGTTTTATCGAAGTCCCTGAAGAAGGTTTTACCCCTTTTACAGACTTTGGGGCCCT
>JAUWMD010000080.1 GCA_030613345.1 Candidatus Krumholzibacteriota bacterium | reverse complement strand
TTCGTCAGCGGATTTCTTATGAACGCGTAATACGACCTGTAGGCGATGGCGTGCCCGTCGATCAGGAATAGTGCCATCACGGCCCTCCGTCGTCAGATGTCAGAATACAGTCCTCTTGCGCCTATATACCGTTCGACCGGTCCCGGAACGAGGTACCTGATCGTCCGTCCCTCCCGGACGCGGCTCCTTATCTCACTCGACGAGATCGTGTTGGCGCCCGTTTCGAGCATTATTACCAGCGCTCCGGCGGGAGGCGCGGCAAGATCATCGCTGCCGGGACGTGTCATCGAGATAATCGTTGCATTGTCGAATATCGCGCCGGGATTCCGCCACTTCGCCATCTCCGAGAGGGAGTCGCTGCCTACGATCAGGTGTAGCCTCTCCCTGCCGTACCCGGTGTGCGAGTAATGAAGCACCGATTCCCACGTGTAGGACGGCCCTTCGGATCCCTCTATGAGGGAGAGCTCGAACAGGTCGTTTCCCTCGATTGCGAGGCGGACCATCGCGATGCGGTCCTCGAAGGGTGAGAGCATCCTGCCTGTCTTGTGCGGGGGTGCGGATGTCGGTACGAAGAGCACCCTGTCAAGGCCGGCGAAATCGGCCGCCATCTGCGCGAGGAGCAGGTGCCCGGTATGCACGGGATCGAATGACCCCCCGAACAGCCCTATCCTTGCTTCGTCAGCCACCGGATTTCTCTTTCGAAAGTTTCTTCAGCTGCGCCTTGGCCGATCTCTTTTCCGGGAAATCGTGCTTCGACTGCACGGCTCTACTGTATGATTCGGCCGCGACGCCGCTGTCGCCTTTAGACTGCCTGATGTACCCGATGTAGTACCAGCTCCTGCCGGCCCATTGCGTGGCGGGATACTCGTCGACTGCTTTTCTGAAGTATATCTCCGCCGCACTGTAATGCTTCCTCTTGAAATAGAGCTTCGCGCTCTGATAGGCCTTCTTCCCGAGAACATCATGGATATCGTCGCGGACCTTCAGGGCCTCTTCCCTGCGCGGGCTGTCGGGAAATATCTCGAGAAACCGCTCGATCCGTGCGAGGGCCTGGTACGACTGTACCTGGTCCCTTTCAGCCCTCTGCGTCATCTCGAAGTCACAGAGCCCCTCGAGGAAGAAAGCGTCGTCGACATACTCGCTGTATCCATAATCCGCAATCATTATCCTGTATTCGACGGAGGCGAGGGCGTACTCCCTGGCGCCCCTGTACGACTCGGCCACCATGAACTGGGCATAGTCGCCCCTCTCATCCCCCGCGAAAACGGCGAGGAAATCCTTGTACTCCATACCTGCCTGCGTATACTTCTTCCTCGCGTAGAGGTCGTCCGCGATCCGCAGCTTCTCGTCGGGGACCTGTACGCTGCGGGCTGAGTACGGTCCGCCGCATGAGACAAGCGCTGCCGCGCAGATACTCAGGACGGCCAGTCCCCTAACGGAGGTTTTTCTTCCTCTCCGCCTCAATTCTCTCGATCCTTTCCTTGGCTTTTTCAGCAAGCCTTCCGCTCGATCCGAGGTTAAGGTTCACGACTTCTGTGTAATAGCGTACAGCCGTACGGTAGTCCGCTTTCGATTCGTATATCTCCGCGAGCAGAAAATTCGCCTTCTCCCTGACGAGCGAATTCCCCCCCGTCGCCGCCAGCTCGGCGAGTATCCGTTCTGCCTCTTCGGGCTCACCACCCGACAGCATCTCCCTGCCCGCATCGAGAAGGAGGTTTTCGAGTTTCCACCGGGCCGTGCTTCTCATCCTGCTTTTCGGGTACCGGTCCTGAAAATCCCTGTAGAGATCGATCGCCTCGAGAGTATCACCGTTGCCCTCGTACGCCGCTCCCAGATCCATCATCACCACCGCGGCGCCGGCCGTGTCGGGATGCTGCTCGAGGAAACCGGTATAGTAATGTATCGCCATCCGGTAGTCCTTCCTGTCGAGCATCAGGTCTCCGGCAAGCCCGTCGAATCGGCCGAAATCGAGATCCTGCCCGTAATTTACCGCCCGGATGATGAACCGGCTTCCCTTTGCCGTCCTTCCCTTCTCGAGGCTCTCGAGAGCCTCGTCCCTCAGCAGGCCGGCTATCCGCGGAGCCCACGTCGAGTCGCTGTCGAACAACTCGGCAAAGCGGTCCGAGGCTTCAGCCTCAATACCGAGTCTCAGGTAAGCTTTACCGGCGATGAAGAGAAGCTCCGGCGTACGCTCGCCGCCCTTGCGGAAGTGCAACCTCGCGATGAAGAGGGCCTCACGGTAGTTACCCTTCGCGTACTCCTCCTCGACCCGCTCGAGCACTGTATTACTTCCGCACGAGGCCGAGGCTGCGGTCATCACGGCAAGCCCGAGGCATGCAAGCCTTCTGAAGTGGCGTCGGAAGACTATCATCCGCCTCCCGGTTCAGTTGGAATCCTGATTTGAGAAGAACAGGTATACCAGGCCCACGACGATTCCGGTGACGATGACAGGTTCAACGAACCTGCTCCACCGGATCTCGTCCCTGACCGGCATGGTGAAATCGTGCGTGGGATCCTCTACGCGTTCCAGCAGCGAATACGCAATCCTGTCCTCGTACTTCTTCTGTGCCTCCCCGACCCATACGATCTCGCCGGTGGCGGAATCGAGCAGTTTGACGAATATGCCCACTTCGGCGAGCCTTTCGACCTCTTTCGTCCCGACCCAGTAACTCCGGCCGATATCAGGGTACTTTATGGAGTAATTGAGGATCTGGTAGGAGAACACGTATTCTGAGATCTCCCCCTCGTCCTTGTTTGCAGTCTTGGAGGCGATGCGAAGTCCCGCTCCCGTCATCTTCCTGACCAGCTCGTTCTCGAAGACCTTGTCGATGCCCGAGTCGATGCCCCCCTCCTTCCTGATGAGGATGATCGTCTCCCTGGCAATCGAGGGCATGTTCCCGGCCAGCTCGTCGAGGGCCTCACCGGCTATCTTCTCGAGGATCCCGTAGTTCGTTATCGTGTACTCGCCGGTACCCTGGGGAGAGCTTATGGCCGGAAATGTCGTTATCAGAATGGCCAGGCAGAGCATCGCTACTGTCCTGGCCAGAAGTCTTTCGTCTCTGAACCGATTCACGAAATACCTCCAATAGGGGCGTCCCGGTCTATCTATAAACGGCGCCGGTCGCAAGATTACGGCTAAAGCCGTACTTTCCCGCCCTAACGCAGAATATAATCAGCATTTACGTAGCCAATGTCAAATAAAATCTCCAGCGGGCCGGGCGAAAAGGTCGTAAGCCTCGGACCGTTCCACGACGGCCCTTCCGATCATCCCCGGGAGTGCCCCCGAATCGGCAAGCCAGGTCATCCCGTCGATCTCGGGAGCCTGTCCGTACCACCGTCCCGACACGGCCGCCTCCGTCCGGGTATCGACGAGCACATCGATCTCCTTCCCCTCCATTTCGGCCAGGATATCGGCGGAAATATCGAATTGAAGCGATGAAAGCTCCTCGAGCCTCTCGCTTACGACCTCGTCCGGCACCCGGTCATCGAGACGCGAGGCAGGCGTTCCGCGTTCCGGGGACCACCTGAATATTCCCGCGTGGTCGAACATGTACTCCTCGAGAAAGCCGGTGAGGCGAGCGAAATCCTCCGCGGACTCGCCGGGGAATCCGGTCATCAGGGTCGTGCGTATGACGAGGCCCTCTACCGAGGATCTGAGGGTGTCGAACATCCTGCGCAGCTCCCTCTCCGTATAACCCCTCCCCATCCGGGAGAGGACCTGGTCCGAGACATGCTGGATGGGGATGTCGAGATACGGTATCACCTTCGTCGACCTGATGATCCCGGAGAGCCTCTTCGCATCGATGCGCGCCGGATGGAGATACATGAGCCTTATCCAGTCGATGCCGCCGATATCCGATATCTCCTCCAGAAGCGCATGGAGGTCCTCACCGCTTCCCGTGTCGGTCGACCAGGCAGTCGTATCCTGCGCGATGACGATCAGTTCCCTGACTCCGGACCGCGCGAGCCGGGAAGATTCTTCGAGAAGCCCTTCCCGCTGGCGGCTCGCCAGGTCTCCCCTTATAGACGGGATCGTGCAGTAGCTGCCCCTGTTTGAGCACCCCTCGGATATCTTCAGATAGGCGGAGTGCGGCGGAGTGAAGAGCTTCCTTCCCGCCTCCCCCGGTACCGGCACGGCTACGGCGTCGGCCAGGCCGCCCATCGACTCCACGTCGAGAAAGATATCGACCTCGGGCATGAGATCCTCGAGTCTTGCGCCCTCCCTGGTAACGAGACATCCCAGCACGGCGAGGAGCTGCCAGTCCTCCCTCGCGGCGGCGATCTCGAGAATCTGCTCCACCGATTCCTCTTCCGCCGCCTCGATGAACGCGCAGGTGGTCACGACGAGCAGCCCTGCACCGGCGGGATCCGCCGCCTCTGACCACCCCGCCGCCTCGAGGCGGGCCGCGGCCCTTTCCGCGTCCACGAGGTTCTTTGGACAACCGAGATTGTAAAAATGGTATGTCGCCGGGCGGGCGATGCTATCTGCTTTTCTCGTATTCTTCACGACTGATCAGGACTTCCCTCGCCTTGCTGCCTTCGAAGGGGCCGACTACACCCGACTGTTCGAGCATGTCGATCAGCCTCGCCGCGCGGGCGTACCCGACGCGGAGACGGCGCTGGATAAGCGAGATCGAGCCCTGCTGGTGAATAATGACGAGCTCCCGCGCACGATCGAATAGATCGTCGTCCACGTCGGCGTCCTCCGGGCCTCCGGTCGCGGCCTTCTCGGAGAGATCGATCTCCGTTCCCTGCCTGCCGAAATCCTTCCAGTAGTCGGCAACGTTCTCCGCCTCCCTCTCCGAAATATAGGCCCCCTGCAGCCGGACCGGCGAGGGGAGGTTCTTGGGCAGGTAGAGCATGTCGCCGTTTCCGAGAAGGGTCTCGGCGCCGTTCACGTCGAGGATCGTGCGCGAATCGGTCTTCGACGTGACCTGGAAGGCTATCCTCGTCGGGAAGTTTGCCTTGATAAGGCCGGTTACGACGTCTACCGAAGGCCTCTGCGTTGCGAATACGAGATGGATGCCTACGGCCCTGGCCATCTGGGAGAGCCTCGTGATCGGCGGATATATCTCGTTGCCCAGCGAGACCATGAGGTCGGCCAGCTCGTCAATGATCGTCACGTAGTAGGGCAGCCGGGTGAGCACCTCGTCTGTATCGGGATGGCGGAGCTCCTCGGTCTCGACATTCCTGTTGAAGCTCTTGATGTTCTTCACCCCGAACTGGGCGAGGATCCTGTACCGCCTGTCCATCTCTATAGTGAGCCAGTTGAGGACCTTCAGCGTCGGCCTCGCCTCGGTTATCACAGGATGGAGGAGATGCGGGATGTCGTTGTACGTTATCAGCTCGAGCCGCTTGGGATCGACGAGTATGAACCTGCAGGTCGCCGGCGTGTGCGTGAAGAGAAGCGAGCAGATGATCGAATTGATGCAGACGCTCTTCCCGCTCCCTGTCGCGCCGGCGATGAGGAGGTGAGGCATGTCGGCGATGTCGGCGTAGTACGGCTCGCCGGTAACGGTCTTCCCGAGAACGACGGGCAGCCCCTCTCCCCCCTCGGGGAAATGTTCCATCATCTCCTTGAGAAGAACAAGTTTCGGCTCGGGGTTGGGGACCTCTATGCCGACGGCGCTCTTTCCCGGTATAGGCGCCTGTATCCTCAGCGACCTCGCGGCAAGGGCGAGCGAGAGGTCGTCGGCCCTGTTTGCGATCTGGCTCACCCTGACTCCGGCCGCGGGCACGAACTCGAAGGTCGTCACGACAGGACCGGGAAGGACCTTCTGGACCTTGCCCTTGAGGCCGTAGTCGAGAAGTTTCTCCTCGATGATCTCCGACCTCGCGATGAGGGCCTCCCTGCTGAACGTCACGGACGATTCGTCGTAGTCGTCGAGCAGCGACAGGTCGGGCAGCGGCGCGTTGTCGGCCGGGGTGGCCGCAGCGCCTGAAGACCTCGGCGCCGCTTCGGCTTTCTCTGCCGTTTTCCTGCGTTTCGGAGCTGGAGGCCGCCTCTCCGGGATATCGATGTGTACCGGCTCTTCCTCGATATGTGGCTCGGGCTCCTCGATCTCCGGTATCCCGGGAACAGCTGCCGTCCTTTTTCTCTTCCTGCTATTCGCGCGCTGCTTTGCCGTTCCCCCGCCGCGGCTCAGCGAGGGGAACGAGAGCCTGGGGACCTTCAGGCCTCCGGATCTCTCGACAGCCCTCCTGATGCGTCCGAAAAAGAGCGTGACGAGGGTGACGAGAAGCGCCGCGGAGAGGATCAGTATCGAGCCGGTCCTGCCGAGCAACAGCTCGAGAAAACCGAGCATCCCTGTCCCTGCACTTCCTGCCGCTTCCTGCGCCCCGAAAAAAGCAGTTATAGCCGACAGTATCAGTGTCAGCAGCGCTCCGGATATGACTGTGCGCTTCCTTTCCGAAACGGCGCGTCCCGATATGGTCAGCAGCCCCGTATAAAGCAGGCCGATCGGGACGATCCATGCGAATACCGACCCGAACCCCCATCTGAGCCAGATCACGAGTGTGGCCCCCACCGGCCCGCACCTATTCAGTACGTTCATGTCAAACGCGTTATCGTCGCTATCATGCGACTGCATCGCGAACCCGATATAGATCGCAGAAACGATGAGAATGAGGCCGACCGCTATCTTTTTCTTCCCTGGCACCCTGGCTCCATCGATGTAAAAGACACAATCACTGTTAGCTGACGGCGCTTATATAAACCTTTTTCTCAAGCGCCAGCCTTTTCTTCCCTTTTTCTATCAATGATCTCCCGGAAGGTAAAGCAGTTTTTAACCGGATCGCCGGTCAGGACGGCCGAGATGACAGCGAGCCCGTCCGCTCCTGCATCGAGGATGCTGCGGGCATTCTCCAGCCCTATCCCGCCGATAGCGACAACAGGCAGGACGGTCGACCGTCTGGCCGACGCGATTGCATCGAGCCCCGAAACAACGGCATCTTCCTTCGTCGAGGTCGGGAATATGGCCCCCACGGCGATATAATCGAGAAGGTCGAGAGGAGCCGCGGCGATGTCTCCGGGCGAGCTCACGCTCAGCCCGATGATGCGCAACGGGCCGAGCATCGCCCTGGCCTCGAAAGGATCGGCATCGGACGCACCGAGGTGGACCCCGCCCGCCCCCGTCTCCGCTGCAAGCTCGGGAAGATCGTTGACTATAAGGGGAATACCCGCCTTCTCCGCAAGTGGTATGACTGCCGCGAGATCACGCCGCATGGCGGAGACGGGGATATCCTTCGCCCGGTACTGGATGATGCCGCTCCCTCCCTCGATGAGGGCGGCGGCCATGCCAGCCACTTCGCCTTCCGCCACGATCGACCTGTCGATGAACGTGTACAGGAAAGGGAGTTCCGGAAACGGCCGTTCCGCCGGACCGTTCGCCACGAGAGTCTTCTCCAGTTCGTAGACCCTGAATCGCAGGCCCTTCGCTCTTCGCGCCCCGTCGAGGCTGACGAGCTTGCCGAATTCCTCGATCACCCTCAGTCCCTCTTCCACCCTGAAGAAATTGGCGCGCGCCGTTCCGGCGAGAGATTCCCTCTTCTCTTCGGACGGCGTGGAGAACCTGCCTCCCACATCCCCGGCGCTGTCGCGGAACCGGGTCGTGTCGGCAGAGAACAGGCCGGAAAGCGCTCTTATCTCGTGCCTCAGCTCCTTGGCGATCCTGGTCAGCCCCTCGCTCCCGACTGCGAACCTGGCGATCTCCTCTACGACCCTGATGCCTTCAGCGCATCTGTTTATGTTGGCATCGATTATCCTCAGAACAACCGATTCGTTTTCGGGGTGATTCTCGAGCATGTCGATTCTTCCTGGAAATGTCTCCGGCATCAGGGCTCGATGAGACCCTGTACGAGTTCGGGGATCCTCCGGATGCTGTCCCTGCGGGAGCAGTATACGATATCTTTTTCGTATCCGAGTCCGATGAGCTGCCTGCCCCTGTCGGTCGACCGCAGATACCCCTCGATATCGTCGCCGTACCTGTCGGCGAGGATCATGGCAATCGATGCGGAATCGTCGAGTGAGCCGGCGTCGACCGGCGGTGAAAGGGCGCCGAGAAGCAGCCCCGCGCAGAGAAGGTCCTCACCCGCTATCCTGCCGTTGTTCCCGCTGCATATGATAACAAGATCGCTCTGACCGGAGACCTCTTTCGCGACGGTGTCCACGTTGAGGATCGAGCAGACGACCAGTCTGCCCGCTCTGGAAGCCGCCGCCGCTATAGCGGGAGTACCGTTCGATGTGGCAAGGATTATCGTCCTTCCCGCTATCGTCTCGCTGTCGAGCTCGGAAGGCGAGTTGAAGAGATCGAACCCCTCTATGGGCAAGCCCTTCTGCTCGCCGGCAAGGAGCTTGTCCCCCCTGTCGGAGAGACTAACCAGTCTCGTGGCCGTCTCGATGCTCTCGACCGGCAGGACTCTGGCGGCACCCTTATCAAGAGCAGCCAGTATCGTACTGGTAGCCCTGAGGACATCGATAACTACGACGACGGCCCCGTGATAACTTTCACCGGCCGCAGTTCCGGCCGTTGCATAGAATCGGATCCCGCCCGTTCTCGCGCTCATCTTACCGTCCTGTCTATGAACGAAGTGTCGAACCGGCCGCTTATAAACTTTTCGTGCCTCAGTATCCAGAGGTGAAACGGGATCGTCGTCGGTACGCCCTCGATCACGCACTCCTCGAGCGACCTGATCATGCGGGTCCGTGCCTCGTCCCTCGTCTCGCCCCATGTGATGATCTTTGCGAGGAGCGAATCGTAGTACGGGGGCACTGTATATCCGGCGAAGAGGTGAGAATCGACTCTGACACCCGGCCCTCCCGGAGGATGATAGAACGTCACGAGTCCGGGGGCAGGCTTGAAACCATTCTCCGAATCCTCCGCGTTGATCCGGCACTCGATCGCGTGGCCTCTTATGCCGGAATGCCCGTCGAGCAGCGGGCTCTCTCCTGTCGAGGCGAGCCTTATCTGTTCCTTGATCAGGTCGACTCCGGTGACCATCTCCGTCACCGGGTGCTCCACCTGGACTCTCGTGTTCATCTCGAGGAAGAATACGTTTTCATTGTCGTCGACGAGGAACTCCACTGTTCCGAGCGACCCGTACCTGACATACTCCGCCCCCCTGACCGCGTAGCCGAGTATTCTCTCACGCGTTTCCTCGGCGATGCACGGCGCTGGTGATTCCTCGATAAGCTTCTGATGCCTTCTCTGGATGCTGCATTCCCGCTCGCGGAGATGAACGACCTTTCCCTTCCCGTCACCGAATATCTGGACCTCGATGTGCCTCGGGCTCTCGAGATATTTCTCCAGATAGAGGCCGCCGTCACCGAAAGAGGCCTCCGCCTCCGCACTGGCCGCGTGAAAGAGCGAGAACAGGTCGTCAGGTCCGCGGACGATCCTGATCCCCTTGCCCCCTCCACCCGCGACGGCCTTGATCATGACGGGGTATCCGATCCGGCCTGCGAGCTTCATGGCCTCTTCCTCGCCCTCGATGATGCCCTCGCTGCCGGCTATGATCGGAAGCTCGGCCTCGTTCATAAGCCTCCTGGCCTCCGACTTGTGGCCCATCTTCTCCATCAGCGCCGGAGCGGGCCCGATCCAGTCGATTTTGCAGGACATGCATACCTCGGCGAAGTACGGGCTTTCGGCGAGAAACCCGTATCCGGGATGGATGGCGTCGGCTCCGGTGATCTCGGCCGCGGCGATCAGCCTGGGGATGTTGAGATAGCTCTCGACGGGCTGGGGCCTGCCGATGCACACATCTTCGTCGGCAAGCTTGACATGGAGGGACTCCGTGTCGGCC
>JAUWMD010000209.1 GCA_030613345.1 Candidatus Krumholzibacteriota bacterium | reverse complement strand
TCGCGCTGCAGGGTCTTCCGGCGCTGCGACTCATGCTTTTCCTCGAGGGCGAGCCGGTTCTGCTTCTGTTCGAGCCACGAGGAGTAGTTCCCCTTCCACGGGATCCCCTCGCCGCGGTCGAGCTCGAGGATCCAGCCTGCGACGTTGTCGAGAAAGTACCGGTCGTGGGTAACGGCGATGACCGTACCGGCGTAGGCCTGCAGGTGATGCTCGAGCCAGGCGACCGTCTCGGCGTCGAGATGGTTCGTCGGCTCGTCCAGCAGAAGGATGTCCGGTTTCCGGAGGAGCAGGCGGCATAGCGCCACCCGCCTCTTCTCACCTCCCGAGATATGCTTGGCCTTCATGTCGGACGGCGGGCACCTGAGGGCGTCCATAGCCATCTCGAGCCTCGAGTCGAGGTCCCAGGCGTCGAGGGAGTCGATCTTCTCCTGGATCTTTCCCTGCTCCTCGAGGAGCGCGGTCATCTCATCATCGGCCATCGGCTCGGCGAACTTCGCGCTGATCTCGTTGAACTTCTGCAGGAGTTCGACCGTCTTGTGAACCCCTTCCTCGACGATCTCCCTGACCGTTTTCTCGTCGTCGAGCTGCGGCTCCTGCTCGAGAAACCCGATCGTGTAGCCGGGGGAGGGGAGAGACTCCCCGATAAAATCCCTGTCGACACCTGCGAGGATCCTCAGGAGCGTGCTCTTGCCGGAGCCGTTGAGGCCGAGCACTCCGATCTTCGCGCCGTAGAAGTACGAAAGTGAGATGTCTTTTAGGATCTGCCTGTTGTTGTGGAACTTGCTCACCCTCATCATCGTGTAGATGATCTTGTTCGGATCGTCGGCCATTCATTTACCCCGTTAGTGGATGCCGGTGCTCAGATCTCTTCGGTCAGCTCGAGGAATCTCTTGTATGGGATGGCGATCAGGCTTTCCGACGAAAAGGCCCCGTTCGAGAGGCTGATCATCGAGACCTTCGCCGCGGTGTCCTCGTCGGGCGCCTCATAGATGTCGATGAAGTCATATGCCCCGAGCAGCGCGTAGTGAGAGATGAAGTTAACCTCAGGGCATTTCTCTTTTACCTGGTCGAGCCAGGCCCTGCCGAGCTTCGCCCGGTTCTTGACCTGCCTGCTCAACTCCGGCGAGAGCTTTGTAAGCAGAATGTAAGTCTGCATGAGTCGCCTCCTTTAAATGGTTGTTTCCCGGAAGATCTCCACTCGCTGATTATCTCACAGAACACGGCGGATTCGGCAAATTATTCGAATGATCATTTCTGCCATACGGCGTACCCCCTGCGGCGCAGTATTCTCGCCAGCTCGATCTCCATCTCCTGCGCGTCCGAATACGAGAGCGGATTGTACTCCTCGTAGAGCAGCGGGCACAACCGCAGGCCGTATTTCCTCGCATACAGGTTCGATTTATACCCTTCTTTGTGATTCTCGAACCTTTCCTCGGGGGAGAGTCCGGTCATGCCGACGTAGTAGCAAACGCAGCCCCCGTCGCGGCCGGGATTGGCTTTTCTGAATTTCGATTCGTTCCAGACGGCCGCGTCGAGCTCGATCACATAGACGTTGTGATGTTTTTTCCCTGTCACGCCGCGCCTTTCTCCATATCCCCCTCGAGCAGATTGACTCGTTTTCGTTCCCTGTGCTAGAGTTTTCTCATGAAGCGCAATAATTACGGGCTTTTCACTATCCTCCTGCTCGCGCTCGTCCTGCGCCTTTATTTCGCGCTCACTACCAGAGCTGTCCCGGATTACAGCGACATGGCCCTGTACAACGAGCTGGCAGCGGCCGGCGGGTTTCCGACCTCGTTCCCGCCCGCGTACCCTCTCTTTCTGCGCCTGATATACGCCGTGTTCGGCGCATACAACTACACGGCAGTTTTCGTCATCCAGGCTTTTCTCAGCGCTTTCACCGTCTGGCTGGTCTATTACGTGACCGGAAAGATCGAGGGCGAGAGGGCCGGGCTGGTCGCGGCCGCCATAGCAGCTGTCTACCCGAGCTTCATCGCATATAATCTCACCACGATGACCGAAGCGGTGACGCTCCTGCTCGTGATGCTCCTTCTCGCTTCACTCGTGATCGAGACGGATGAGCGGAGGCGCTCGATACTCGCGGCGGCGACGATATGTATCGGTTTCTACGTAAGGCCCCTCTTCCTTTTCTTCATCCCCGGTGTTTTCCCTTTAACAAGGAAGCGTCTCTGGTTTATCGGCGTTATCGCCATTCTTCTCGCTCCGTGGTTCATATACGGCGTGGTCTCGGACGGGGGCTCCAGCCGCGGCGCCAAGATGTTCTACAAGTCGTACAACGAGCGTGCCGACGGGATATCCAACTACGACCTGTCGGAGACGAAGCTCGGCGGCAGCGACATTTCAAGTGGCACCTATGCCAGGGAGGCGTTCGATTTCATCCGCAACAACGGATGGGATACGGTCAACATCGTCTACAACAAATTCGCCCTGATACTCTGCCGCGGCTACGACCAGTACGTGCTGAAAAAGATCACCGGCAGCAACAAGTATATAATGTACCTCTTCTATTATTTTCACATCCCGATATTTCTCCTCGGCGCGATAATGATGATCAGGTTCTACAACAGGAAGCTGGATGTTCTCATACTGCCGTCGGCCAGCTACATCCTGCTTACGATACTGCTGGCCTTCTTCAAGATCAGGTACCGGCTGCCCATAGAGCCGATGTTTGTTATAGCGACGGCAATCCTTGTTTCCAGGATCGCTGTGCCGGGAACGTTCCGGATCCGGCGGCCCGGATCCGTTACGGGTGGAGGCGGGAAGAAGGACAGGAAGTCCCGCAGAAAGAAGAGTCGCGGCAAACAGGCTGCCATGCCGGCTGCAGCGCGGACGAAGGTCGCCGGAACGGCAGAGTCGGGGGCTGGACTGACCGTCAGGGAATTTTTATCCCAGGTCCGCACCGATATCCGCGCGCACTGGAAGGTCCTGCTCGGCCTGATGATCGCCACCCTCTCTCTGAGGGTCCTCTTCCCTGTTTTCCTGGGGAGCGTGCCGCCGGACGAGGAGACGGTGCATCTGTTGCAGCTGGCGCTCGAGGGTGGTATAGGGCCCGGCGATCCTCCGATCTATCCCCTCTTTTTAAGAGCCGTGTTTTCCATCACCGGGGGGCCACAGCCCATAGCGCTGTATATCATCCAGGGACTGATCGGAACGGCCACGGTACTGCTGCTCTTTGACATCACTGTCCGGATGTTCGATATAACCACGGCCATGATCACCGCCGGGATCGCCGCGATATACATGAATTTCGTCGTCTACGGGGTAAAGATAGACCCGGGATTTCTCGGCATCTTCATCTTCGTCCTGTTGACCGCGGTCACCGTCTCCGGCCTCGGAGGCTTTTACAGGTCAGCCGCGTGCGGCCTGATAGTGGGGTTCGGGACGATGATACAGCCGCATTTCCTTTTTCTCGCGCCGGGGCTCCTCCTGGTGCTCGACAGGAGGAAGGTCTTCCTCGCCGCTCTCGCCCTGACGCTGCTGCCGCTTTCCATCAGGAACTCCATCGTGCACGGTTCATTTCTGCCGGTCTATCCCCCGTCCCTGTTCGATCTCCGAGCTGGTAACTTCTTCGGGCTGAGAGACAATCTGATGATAATCGACAACATCTACAACAACGCCGCCGTCCTGCTCTCGAGAGGCTGGGACAAGAATAAGAGGGTGGACATCACAGGCATCGTGTACATGGCGCGGTACGGCTACGTGATCATTATGACGACCGGGCTTACCGGGCTGATCCGGCACTACCGCAGGGTGCAGAGCGTACTGCTGCTCCCGATACTGGGGTACTTCCTGGTCCTGGTACTGTTCTCCAGGTTCCTGTTCCATCAGCGCCCTCTGATAGAGCCCGTGCTGGTCGTCTACACGGGAGTCTTGCTAGCCGGAGGGTGCCGTCTCCTCTTGTCGCTGCTGCGACGTGATGCCGGACCGGAATATGATCCGCCGCCCGATGAACAACGGGCGTGAAGATTGTTCTTGGTTTCGTCGAAAGAATCCATATATTAGCCGGACAGACCGGGTTGCGGGACCGCCTGCAGCCCGGATTCATATCCGGCAGAGCATTTGGCGAATAGAGAGAACGATAATGAAGATTGCATATACAGGACTGGAACTGCCCGAGGGCAAGCTGAAATTCGAGGACCCCGTCGTCCATTCGCTGACGGCGAAGTTCTCGCCGAAGAAGGTCACGCCGTACTATTTCGAGTTCATCGGCGATGACTTCGAGGCGGCCGACATGATAGTCGTAGCGCGCGACCGCGTGCTCGATCTCCTCATATACGATATCGAGAAGCTCGAGACCCGCCTCGAGCGCAGCGACGACGAGCAAGAGCGCGCCGCGCTGGCTGCGGCTCTCTCTGAGCTGGAGAACGAGGTCCCGGTATGTGATATGGATCTCGACGATCCGGCGGCTTCATATATGCGTCAGATCGGGCCCCTGAGCCTCAAGCCGGTGCTGGTCGTCGATTCGGATTCGGTCGATGTCCAGGAACTGCTGCCATTCGCGTTAGAGAAGTCGGGCATGATGTTCTTTTATACATCCGGTGTGCAGGAAGTGCATGCCTGGCTCGTAAGCAGGGGTTTCGATGCCCAGGAATGCGCCGGCAGGATCCATTCCGACCTCGCGCGAGGCTTCGTCAAGGCCGAGATCGTCGCCGTCGACGACCTGCTCCAGTGCCACAGCATGGCGGACGCCCGCAAGCGCGGCCTCAGCCGTCTGGTCGACCGCAACTTCGTTAT
>JAUWMD010000128.1 GCA_030613345.1 Candidatus Krumholzibacteriota bacterium | reverse complement strand
ATCTCACAGAGGCGGTGCGCCGCAATCCATACTCTGTGATCCTTTTCGACGAGATCGAGAAGGCGCACCCGGATATCTTCAACGTGTTGCTGCAGCTTCTCGACGACGGAAGACTCACCGACTCACAGGGACACACGGTCGACTTCAGGAACACGATCGTTATCATGACGTCGAACCTGGGGAGCCGCTTCCTCGCAGAGCGAGGCACGCTCGGCGACGAGGAGATAGCCGCGAAGATGGAAGAATCCCTCAAGGAGTTTTTCAGGCCGGAGATCCTCAACAGGGTCGACGAGACGGTCGTTTTCGGATTTCTCTCGAGAGAGGATATTGCCCGGATAGTCGTTCTCCAGATCGAGAAGGTCAACGATCGGCTGAAGGAAAACGACCTCGAAGTCAGGCTCACGGACGGGTTCCTCGACACCCTTGCCGACAGGGGTTACGACCCCGAATTTGGTGCGAGGCCGCTGAAGAGGCTTATCCAGAAGATTCTCCTCGATCCCCTGGCGACGAGGCTTCTCGAGGGAGACGTCCCCGCAGGAATTGTGATAGAGGCAGACTGGAAGGACGGACAGGCAGTTTTCAAACTCGAATGACGGCCTTGATCGATTCCGGGGTTGCCGCGGAGCGGCAGCCCCTTTTTTCAAACCGGGATATATATTAAACTCAACCCGTTAGATATATCTCATAAATCTCATACTTGACACAGACTTACGAATGATGTAGAATATAGTTACAATTTGTCAGGACTGCTCATCTTTCTCCCCTGACCAAGATCTTACGAAGGATGACATCTTCAAGGAGTCGCAGCGTACAGACTTACCGCTACCGTTGTTAAGACCAAGTAAAAGAATGAACTGAAATCACCATGCTCCCAGGAGGTCCATTTATGGGTCGGAGAGTATCCGCGATTATAGTCCTTGTCGCCCTTCAGTTACTACTTGCCGGTGGCCTTTCGGCGGCTACGGTTTCCGTCATGATCGATGTCGACGCATCCGCCGTCAGAGTAATCGATAACGGCAGGGGCGGATCGATCGTCTCGGCCGATGGTATGACCGAAACTAACTACTTCGAGTTTCCCTCTCTGCCTTTCAGGTCGCTGAGCGTGCTCATTCCTCAGGGTGAGGATGTCGTCTCCTTCCGCCTGGTCGATGCCCGCACGGTCGAACTGTCCGGCTCGGTCGAGCTTGCCATGTTCGAAGGGATGATGCTCGACGACGGGACCGTCCGGGGCGTGAGCCTCGCGATGGACGAGGCGACCGGCGGGAGCTCGGTCTTCCCCGCATGGCGGGTAAGGCATACCGGCACGTCTCAGTGGAAGGGATACAGGATAGCCACGTTCGAGGTCTATCCGGTCAGGTATGACCTGGATTCAGGCAGGCTCACGGTAGACGAGGACATGACCCTGGTAGTGGAGACCGCGCCTGTCGAAGGTGAGAAGATCGTTGCTACGCGGCGGCGTCACGTCGACGGCTTCCGTAAAAGCGCCGAGAGAGAAGTCAGGAAGATCGTAGAGAATCCGTCCGCTTCCGCTACGTACATGTTCGACGATATCGTCGTGGATGAAGGCGACAGGGGATTCATGCCCGCCTATCAGCCCGGCCTCGAGGGCAGTGCTGTAAATTATCTCATCATCACCGACGGTGCGATGGAAGCCGAATTCCAGCGCCTGGCGGACTGGAAGACTCTCAAGGGCGTCCCCGCGGTGGTCAAGACGATCGGATGGATCGAGCAGAACTACTGGAGCGGAGCCGACCCTGCCGAGTCGATCAGGAACTTCATCAGGGAAGCGTACGAGAAATGGGGAGTCGAATATGTCCTTCTCGGAGGCGATACCGACATTATTTCCGAACGCTACGCCTACACGACATTCTATACCGGTGATTTCATACCGACAGATATGTACTTCTCGTGTCTCGATGGTACATGGAACGCCGATGGAGATTCACTCTGGGGCGAGGCGTTTCATTCGCTGGACGACCCTGGTGACGACGCCGATCTTTTCGCGGAGGTCTATGTCGGAAGGTTTCCCGCTTCCACCGTCGACGACGCACGTATACTGGTCGACAAGACGATCGCATACGAGGAACCGGCAGATACGGTCTACAAGGAGGATTTCCTCTTCCTCGCAGAGGTGATATTCCCGTCAGACTATAGTCCGGGCGACCAGGTCATTCTCGACGGAGCGGAGATTCTGCAGACGGTATACGATGGATACTTGGTGGGCAATCCCGCCACCACCGTCACCCGCCTCTACGAGAACTATCCCGCGTACGCCGGGTCGGCGGACCTCACCGTAGCCTCGACGATAGCGGCGATGAACCTCGGAGCGAATCACGTCGTCCATTCGGGCCACGGATACAAGTACAACATGTCGGTCGGGGACGGCAGCATCATCAACTACGACGCCTTCAGTCTGACAAACGGCGACGAGACGTTCTCGATGTACCTGATGAACTGCACGAACGCGGCTTTCGATACAGACTGCCTCGCCGAGTATTTCATGCTGAATCCGAACGGCGGAGCCTTCGCCGTCACCGGCTCGAGCCGTTCGGCATTCCCGAGCGCTTCGAAGCCGTATATGAACGAGTACTACGACCTGCTGTTCAACGAAGGCGTCGTCCAGCTCGGCAAGCTGCATACGATGTCTCGAGAGCCTTTCACCAACAAGGCCTTTGGAGAGACGGCGGACAGATGGACGCATTTCATCTACAATTACCTCGGCGACCCCGAATGCAACATGTTCAGAGGACAGGCCAGTACATATGCGATCACGGCTCCCGGGCCCCTGCCGTACGGACATAACATGGTGACGATCGAGGTGACCAGCGGCGGGTCTCCCGCCGATTCCGCCCATGTCTGTCTTTACAAGCACGATGACGATTACGTTCACGGGTACACCGACGAGACCGGCCAGGTCACGTTCGACGATTTCCTCGTGAGGGATTCGGGCGTGGTGACAGTTACCGTTACTGGCACCGATCACTGCAGGGCTACTACCCTGATTCCGGTGAACCCCGAGGCAGGGACATATCTGCGAGTCAACAGTACAATTATAGACGATACCGCCGGCGGAAACGGAGACGGTGTCCTCGACTCGGGAGAGACTGTCACGCTCTTGATCGATGTTTTCAGCACCGGCCAGACGGGAGGGGAGAAGCTCTGGGCAGAAGTCACCGCGCTGCATCCCGACGTCACGATGATCAGTAGCGTCTCTCTCTATCCCGATATCCCCGTCGGCGATTCGGAGAATAACCTCAGCCCATTCGAGTTCATGGTCGATCCGGTAGTCCCCGACGAGGCCTCTGTCGAATTCCTTGTCGAGATACATGACTCGACCGGTGGATACTGGTCTGAGCAGTTCGCCATGGAGGTCCACGCCCCGCAGCTGGAACTGTATGTCACCACAGTCACCGACAGCGTGCCGATCGGTAACGGAAACGGAATGATCGTCAACGGTGAGGATTTCCTGCTCAGGGTTGCCGTCAAGAACTACGGTACTGGAGCGGCGATTGGACTCGAGGGCAAGATAAGACCCGAGGATGCAGGTATCACAGTGACCGACAGTGTCTCGATTTACGGCGATCTGGGTATTCTCGAAATGGGCTTCGGAGATGGATTCATCCTTTCAGAGGCGGATGTCGGTGTAGAGAATTACTACACATTCGAGGTGGTCGATCTCTATGGACGGATGTTCACGAAAAGGATGGAACTAAGGCCCCCTGGAACGGTGCATTCGATCAGTCTCGACGCCAGCCTCGCCGAGGACCAGATACACGTCACGTGGCAGCGCCCCGATACGCTCGAAGCCTACAGATATCTGATTTATCATTCGATGGAGCAGGAAGGCCCTTACGATCAGGCAAGCCTCGATCCTGTACATCACACCCTTTACCGCGACCGCGATCTTCTGGCGAGCACGCGATATTACTTTGTGGTTGCGATGCTCGACTCGTGCGGCAACATCGGCGAGCCGAGCGGCGAGGTCACCATCACGACCAACCCGCCTCAGCAGACCGGTTGGCCCAACCACCTCGGCAAGGAATCGTCATCGAGCCCGAAGATCGCCGACGTCGACGGTGACACGCGTGCCGATATCATCGTCGGGGCCGAGTACATATATGCCTGGGACGGAAACGGTGTGGAGCTGCGTGACGGGGACGATAAGCCTCTGACATGGGGTATCTTCAACACGGAAGGCGACAACTACACCGCGACCGTTGCTCTCGGGGACCTCGATGGTGTTCTCGGCGCGGAGATAGTCGGGGCGTCATGGAACACGAAGGAGATCTACGTCTTCACTCATGACGGCAGCATACTGCCCGGATGGCCGAAGACTACCAAAGACCTCTGTTGGGCCAGCCCGGTCATAGGAGATTTCGACGGGGATGGCGACCGCGAGGTCATAGCGTACGACGTCGACGGCACGGTATACGTCTGGCACCACGATGGGACCGAGCTGATGGACGGAGACGACAATCCGGCCACGGACGGACCCTTCTTCGCGGCGGGCTTGTCTTCCGACGGATGGCATGTCTCGACACCGGCTATCGCCGATATGGACAACGACGGCATCGTAGAACTCTTAGTAGCGGCGCCGTCAGATTCCATATATGTCCTCAACTCCGACGGTTCGTCGGTGGCCGGATGGCCCGTTTATATCGGCGATGAAACTGGTGTGGGGGCCAGCCCCGTGGTCGGCGATATCGATGGAGACTCCTTTCCCGAGGTCATATTGCAGAACTCGAACTGGAGGGTGCTGGGCCTCAACCACGATGGGACACCGATGCCCGGCTGGCCCCAGTGGGTGAACGGCGGCAGTTTCTTCGCCGGTTCGGCAGCGCTTGCCGATTTCACCGGCGACGGAAAGCTCGAGATTGTCGTACCTGGCATGAACAGCCTCTGCCACTTCTTCAGGCATGATGCCTCCATCATGCCCGGATGGCCCAAGGCGTACTCCTTGAGCGGTCCGACAGAATCGTCGCCGGTCATCGCCGATATCAATGGAGACGGCAGCCTGGATATTATTCTCGCTGGTGAGGAAGGGCGGCTGAACGCATGGGAAGTCGACGGGAGCGTGATCCCCGGATTTCCCATCCAGATCAACGGATTTGTCCGGGGGACGCCGATGGTAAGGGATCTCGACTTCGATGGCGACGTCGAGCTGATCGCGACATGTTGGAACAAGAACGTATATGTCTGGGATCTCGAAGCGCAGACTTATCCCGGCTACGCTCAGTGGAACGGGTTCCACGGCGACCAATTCAACAGTGGCTGGAAGGAACTCAACGTAAGGACCGACGCGTCCGTAACGGCCTGGATGTACGAGCTCGGCGCGGGCTATCTCAGGCTGACCTGGGCCGTGTCCGGCGGTACCGAGGAATGGGACCTCTACAGGCAGGCGGGCGACGGAGACTACGAGCTGATCGCCGCGGCCCTGAGGACGGAGGAGAACGGCACGATATCGTTCACCGACAGGATGGTCCAAGAGGGCCTGATATACAAGTATCGGCTCGAGGTAGCAGGGGGAGGCGCTTCGGTCGAGACCGAGTCGATCGAGGTACCGGTAGCCAGCGCGAAGCTCTACCAGCACCACCCCAACCCGTTCAACCCGAGCACCACGATAGCCTTCACGGTACCAGGAGGCTCGGGATCGAAGCAGAACGTGGCCCTCAACGTCTACGACCTCCGCGGAGCCCTGGTGAAATCGCTTGTGAACGGCCCCGTGTCCGGCGGCAGGCACGAAGTTACCTGGAACGGCGCGAACAACCGCGGGGAGCAGGTCGCCAGCGGTGTCTACTTCACGAAGTTCGCCTCAGGTGGATACAAGTCGGTAAAGAAGATGATCCTGCTGAGGTAGTACGTGTCTTTTTAAGTAAATAGATTTCAGATAACCCGGTCCTGGAGTGATCCGAAACTCCGAGGCCGGGTTTTTCATTGATCAAAAGAGTTCATGGATCACAGCACTTCATGAGTCACAGGACTTTATGGATCACATGATTTCATTAGATCACTGGATTTCGCAGGTCGCATGATTTCCTGGATAGCGAGATCTCAAGGATCACAGAACTGTTCCATATGTTTTTCCCCGAAAGCCCCCTCCGCCTCCAGCCGGTTATGCTTCGCGCAGAGCAGCCTCAGGTTTGATGGCGAGTTATCACCGCCCCTTGCGAAGGGGACAATGTGATCTATCTGAAGGTCCCACTTCGAGCCGCACCGTTTTCCTCCCGGCGCAAGGAAGGTGCACCGCCCCCTGTCTCTGGCGTAGACCTCGTCGCGGACAGACTTGGGTATATGCCTCGAAATCTCCTCTTTCCGCTTATTCAAGTCAGCCGGTGTGGGCGTGGCGACCTCCTTCGGTCTCTTTTCAACCTTTCTCTGATCTCTCTCGGCCTTTTTCCACTCGCGCTCTGTTTTTCTCCTGATCCTGCCCTCTGGGCTGTGCCGGTCGATATACTCGTCCATCAATATCTCAAAGAGCTCTTCGAACTCGAGTTTTGCGTGATGCTTCGTTGAGAGAAGCGAGCGTACCCGCTCGAGCTTCTCTAGAAACTCCTGATCTACACCGAACTCTACCTTGAACCTCTGCTCGAGGACCATCCGGCGCTCCACGGCGGGCTCTCCAGAAGTGGCAGGTTTTTTACCGTCAACGTTGACGGTAAATTTCTTGCCACCCTTAGGTCCCGCGTCCTGCCTGCCGCCGGTATCATCACTGGAGATCTGAAGCACTGTCCTCACATAGACAGGACTTACCCTGTCGCGGATCGAGCTTTTGGGCCTTTGCCTGCTGACTATCAGATCGACCTCCCGCGCGGATCTGCCTTCTATCTCCGAGAGAAGCTCCTCTGCGTTTGCCGCATCGATGACCCCTGAGATCTTCACCACATTGCTCATCGCTATCCTGCCAGAGGCAAGAAGCCGGTAACTCTCGGGGAAGTCCCTGACGAGACGGGCGACCCTGATCCTTCTGACCGCTGTTGACTCAGAGTATCCGAGGTAACCTGTGCAGAACTCGTAGAGAGAGCTGTAGCCGCGCGGCAGGTAGAGTTTTCTCCTGTCTATCTCGATCAGATGGACCAGGATCTCAAGCACAGTTTTTCTCTCAGTATAGGACAGTTTCCTGATACTGGAGATCAATGCCTTGTCGGATATACTCTTGAGAGCCTTGCTGCCGGGGATAGCTCTGGTGGATCTGCTGCCTGAGATACGGGAACTGCTGGCGGGCTTCGTCGTCTTCATCGTCCTCCTCCTCCTCTAGATGAAAGTGCCTCTCCATTTCATCCGCCCCGCAGGTATTATAACACAGGTTGTGGGCGCCCGCACAGGCGGCGCTCAGGGCACGGGCTGCGGTCGAGGCGGACTTTGAGT
>JAUWMD010000056.1 GCA_030613345.1 Candidatus Krumholzibacteriota bacterium | reverse complement strand
CATCGATCCAGAAGCGCCCCCCATCATAGTTGGTCACGTAATCGACATAGCCCGTTCCGTACTCATCGACCGTATTTGCGATCTCGCCTGTACCGGCGGCATCGATCTTCATCCCCCAGACTCTCCACTGTGTCCCGAGATTGGCCCCGTCCCACGACATCGCATACTCCGTGTTGCCTGGAACTCCCGGCTCGACAGGATTGCACCATGACTCGGATACCCTTCCGGGCAGGAGCGAGCCGTCGTAGGTCATCCAATCCCTCTGATAGGGGATATTCTCTTCTGGGCAGCCGCAGAACTGAGCCGAGACTGCTGTTGCCAGAAACATCATCCCCACAGCGAGGAGCAGCATTTTCAAAGGTCTCATATACTCCCTCCGGTTCCGGTTAGAGTGCTGATCCGCAACGTTCACGGGACCAACACGCGTTCAGGATCTACCTGTACATCTCCTTGATCGCGCCCCAGCTCGTATCTTCGGTGCTGTTCGGGCACGAGACACTCGCCATGATGCAGCATACATCGAAGAGCTCACCGGTCGTGCCACAGAGAAAAGGCGGATAGTCAGCCGGCGGGGCGCCCTGTCCTTCGACCCATACCCTCATCGTGTTGGCGATCACGAACTCAAGATAGCAGCAGGCACATTCGGTAAACCAGCCGTTGAACGTGACGTTCGACGTCACGCCGGTGACGTTGCCGTTCAGATAGCTCACCCTCGTGCCCACGTTGAAGTACGTGATCGTCCCGGTGAAATCACTGCTGCCGGGAGGACCGAAATGATCGCCATCGAGCCAGAACTCGCCACCGTCATAGTTGGTCACGTAGTCGATCCAGCCCGTTCCCGTCAAGTCGATACTACGACCCGTCTCACCCGCGCCGGCGGCATCGATCACCATCCCCCAGACATGCCACTGCCCGCCGAGGGCAGTCCCGTCCCACGACATCGCATCCTCGGCATTACCTGGCACTCCGGCCATTTCCGGTGTTGCACACCAGGCCTCGGACGCGCGGCCCGGCAGTAGTGAGCCGTCGTAAGTCATCCAGACTTTCTGATAGGGGATATATTCCTCTGGGCAGCCACAGAACTGCGCGGAAACAGCCGATGCGAGAAGCATCATCCCTGCGGCGAGCAGCAGCATCTTCAAAACCTTCATATCTTCCCTCCGGTCCCAATAAAAGTGACGGTTTTTATCGTCCATCGGAAACCCGTCTTCCAGTATCTCCCTTTCCCTTCAATCACCTCCCCACAGCGGGTCGGCTGAGAAGCATCGCCAAGCCGATGCACACCCGCTTGCTTGCATGTCATGTCCGGGCACCACTCAACGAAGGCCTACCTGTACATCTCCTTGATCGCGCCCCACGTCGACTCCTCGGTGCCGGTCACGGTGCATATGATCGTGGCGGTCAGGCAGCACGAGTAGTGCAGCTCGCCGCCGTTCGCGCCGCAGAGGAACGGCGGATAGTCTGCCGGCATAGCGCCCGCGTCCCCGGTCTTCCACAGCCTCATGGAGTTGGCGCCGATCTCGATCGAGCACTCCGGACAGATGTCGAAGATGCCGACGATGGTGATGTTCGACGAGAGAGCGACCGGATTCCAGTTTACGAGCGTCACCCTCGCACTTACGTTGCAGAGCGTGACGTCCCCTTCGAGATCGGTTCCGTCACTCCATGACGTGCCGCCCTCGAGCCAGAAATATCCGCCCTCGTAGTTCGTGTTATAGTCGATCCATCCGAACCCGGCACCGTTGACATCGCTCCCGACCTCGACAGCGCCGGCCCCGTCGATCGACATTCCCCAGACCTTCCACTGGGTTCCCAGCGTGGTTTCGTCCCACGACATTGCGTTGAGAGTGTTGCCGGTTACACCGAATGAGAACGGTGAATAGCACCACGCCTCCGAGATCCTGCCCTCGAGCAGGCCCCCGTCAGGCGCCGTCCAGCTGCCCTCGTAGGGCAGCGCGCCATCACCGCATGGATGAGTCTGCGCAAACGCGGCACCGGTCAGTGAGACCGCTGTCACGACGACGAGAATCATCACGGGAAACATTCGCAGAAGCTTCACCATAATCCCTCCGTTTCTGGTGCTGAAGCAACCTGTTCCCAGTCCTGCCGAACTTGATTCATCCTTCCCACCTGTCACGACTACACACTATCGTCATAGATGGAATTACGGGCGTATTGTATCAAAAATAGGGGGATTTATCTAGGAAAAAATGCGCCTTTGGTAAACTATAGCTTACAGTTTTGGATAGTATTGGAGTAACTGCTGGTAATTATTACAAGTTAGGCGAATGGTCAGCCGTTAGAAAATATTACCTCTTATGGCGACAGCCTGTTGAGAAGCCTCGGAAAGGGGATCGTCTCACGGACATGCTGTATCCCGCAGATCCAGGCGAGCGTCCTCTCCACCCCGAGACCGAAGCCGGCGTGCGGGAAGGTGCCGTACCTGCGGAGGTCGAGGTACCACTCGAACGCCTTCTCCGGCAGGCCGTGTTCCTCGATCCTCCTCTTCAGGAGATCGAGGTCGGAGGCCCGCTGGCCGCCGCCTATGATCTCGCCGTACCCTTCGGGCGCAAGCAGGTCGACCGAGAGGCTGTATGTCGGGTCGTCCGGGTCGGGCGCCATGTAGAAGGCCTTGATCGCCGACGGGAAGCGGTGCACGAAGACCGGGTTGTCGAACTCCCCGGCGAGCACCGTCTCGTCTGTGCCGCCGAAGTCGCCGCCCTCTTCGAAATCGACGCCCTTCTCCTTCAGAATACGCGCCGCCTCCGAATACGATATCCTCGGGAACGGTCCCTGGACCTTCTCCAGCAGCGAGACGTCGCGTTCGAGCTCTCCTTCGAGAAGATCCCTGTATGTCTCGAGCGTGCGGCCGACGATCTCGACGATGAAATCCTCGCCGAGCTGCATGATATCGTCGAGGTCGGCAAAGGCGACCTCGGGCTCGACCATCCAGAACTCGATCAGGTGGCGTCTCGTCTTCGACTTCTCCGCCCTGAAGGTCGGCCCGAAGGTGTAGACCTTCCGGAAGGCCGCCGCCGTCGCCGCGTTGTAGAGCTGCCCGCTCTGCGTGAGGTACGCCCTGTCGCCGAAGTAATCGGTCTCGAACAGCGTCGTAGTGCCCTCGCACGCGCTGGGCGTGAAGATCGGTGTATCGCAGAGGATGAATCCCCTGTTGTCGTAGAATTCCCTTATGAAACGGATCAGCCCTGCCCTTATCCTCAGGATGGCGTTCTGTCTCCGGCTCCTCAGCCAGAGATGGCGGTTGTCCATCAGGAAGGTGTTGCCGTGGTCCTTCGGAGTGATCGGGTACGGCTCGGCGATCTGAATAATACTGAAGCCGGTGACGCTCAGCTCGTATCCGCCCGGCGCGCGTGCGTCTTCCCTCACCGTCCCGGTCAGCTCGAGCGAGGATTCCTGGGTGAGGCCGGCGGCCAGCTCGAAATCCTCGTCTCCCACGACAGCTTTTTCTATGATGCACTGGATGATACCGGTGCCGTCACGCATCTGGAGAAAAAAGATCTTCCCGCTCGAGCGCATGTTGTATACCCAGCCTTTGAGCAGCACCTCCTGGCCGGTGAACTCGCCGATCCCTGAAATCTCTGCCGGCATCATCTCTATCACCCCGCAAGATCCACTGTGGTGTGAGAAATCCCTGAAAACACCCAGCCTTTTATATCACCGGGCGGAGGACCTGTAAACAAACAAATAAACACCGCGGCGGCAGAATGTCAAACGCCGCCGTGCGGCACGATATTTGCCGATGAGCAATCGATGGTAACAAAAACGGTTTTAAAATAGACGGGCAGGATGACAGGGTCAGTGAAACTTCTTATGCTGCATAGACTTAAGCCAGCAGGTCGAGCGGCCGCCCTCATGGCGCTCATTCTGACGGTTGCATTCTGCAAACCGTTGCTCGCCAGCCCGTTGCAGGGGATAGACAACGAGATCCTCCAATCATACACGAGGGCCGAGCTCCAGCGCGGGGCATGGTCGCTGCAGGTACCGGCCAGGGCGATCTACCGCGATGCGATAGAGACACTCGAGGCGGGCGACCGGGAAACTGCCCGGCGAAAGCTCTTCCTCGCGGCCAGCCTGTCCGGCGACTATCCCGATCCGATGTTCGCACTGGCGCGCATCGACCTGCTTAGCGGCAACACAGATTTCATCATCCATCTGATAGAGGGATATAAACGCAAGATAAGGGGCTTCTACGGCCAGGCCCTCCTGGCGGCGAACGTCGTGATACTCTCGACCGCCGTGGCCTTCGCCGTGCTCTTCCTGACCCTCATCTTCCTTCTAGTCAGGCACTGGCCGGAGTACGACCACAAGATCAGGGAGATCTACGGGGGAAAATACGCCTTCCCGCCGGCACGTTTCATCGGCCCGCTCGTGATACTGGGACTGCTCATCGTGCGCGGCGGGGTAACGCTCTACTCCGCATTGATGCTGGCGGTCCTCTGGCCGGTCATCGGCCGCAGGGAAAAGGCGGCGGTCCTTACCGTCACCATCTTCATCTGCGCGATCTCACTGCTTACCCCCCAGCTCGAATCGCTGACCTCGGCGATCGACGAGGGGAGCGCGACGCGCAGGCTCGCCATGGTAAACAAGAGCGGCGGCGATTCCCGCCTCATCAGGTCGATCGACGAGATAGACAGCGGCCGTTTCGCCGCTGAAAAGGAATTCGCCCTCGGCACGATAAAATCGAGGATGGGGCTCTACGACGAGGCACGCGACCACCTGCTCGCCAGCGTCTCGGAGCGCAACGATTTCGCGCCGGCATACCTCAACCTCGGAAATGTCTACTTCAGGCAGGGCGATTTCAACAGGGCGCTGGCAGGTTACCAGAGCGTGATCGCCATCGACTCGATGAGCGCGCTCGCCTGGTTCAACATAGGGCAGACATACATCAAAAAGATGCTCTTCGCCGAATCGAGCGAAGCCCTCGCGAAGGCGCGCGAATTCGGAATAGAGAAATACAACCAGGCCAATCCCGCCACGATCCTGCTCGAGTTCGACATCTACGACCGGGGATTCCCCGTGGCGGAGTTGTGGAGGATCGCCTTAAGGGAAGGCGGTTCCGGAAAATCCGGGATACTTGACGGGATCTTCCGCCCGTATCTCCTCTTCCCGCTGAGATGGGTCTGGATACTGCTTGTCGCAGCGGTCATAGCCGGGACAGTCCTGGCGATGACCGTCCCACGTTCATGGAAGGTATACTTCTGCAATAACTGCAGTCTCCCGACATGCTCCGAATGCTCCGATTCGGAGACGGGTATCACGCTGTGCCATAACTGCGCCGTCGCCATCAGCGGGCTGTCGAGCGTCAAGGTCATGGAAGCTCTGCTCAGGCACAGGAGACAGCAGGTCAGGTCGAGAAGGGGCCGCGGAGGATGGTGGAAGATGAAGGTCGTCCCCGGCTCATCGAAGATAATACTCGGATCGGCCGGGAAGGGGATGTTCGTCATATCGGTAGCTGCATCGGCCCTCTACCTCCTCCTGTGGAACGGATTCTACCTCGACGACCCTCGCAGCGCCGGCCTGGGAACGCCCCTGATAAATCAGGCGGCCGCAGTATCCGTCATCGTACTCTGCTGGCTTTCAGCTATAAGATCGAGGAATCCTCGCGGGCAGATAAACTACCGCATCCTGCCTCCAGACCTCAGGGTGGAGAAGCCCGGCAAGAGGTCCGCGGAACCGCAGACACTGGCTCTGGGGAATGTTCCGGACGAGACTCCCGCCCGGCCGGAGCGGCGGCGCTTCACCGAGCAGGACAGCAAGGCCCAGGAAGCGTTCAAGGAGTACCTCGAGACGCTGTAGGAAGGAACGCCGATGGCACTGGAAGGAAACGCCAGGGATTTCGGGCTGAGCGAGATATTCCAGCTCATCTCGATCCAGAAGAAGTCGGGAATGCTCTCGGTCTCGGGCGACGAGAACATGGCCATATTCTTCCAGGACGGCATGATCGTATCGACCAGGGACCGCAGGGCCAGGGCGCGCGACCCGCTCAAGGATTACCTGCTCAGGTACGGATTCATCGACCGCGACGAGATGAACAACCTCCAGCAGATCCAGGCGAGGTCGAAGATGGACCTGGCCGACATCCTGCTTCAGGAAAAATATTTCTCGGACGACGAGCTGAGTACGATTTTCACCGAGCAGATATACGAAACGGTCCAGGAGGTACTCTCCTGGCCGAAGAGCTACTACAAGTTCGTCACGGGCACCGGCGTACTCGTCGGCGTCCGGACCTTCACGGCATTCAAGGTCGAGGGGCTTCTCATGGAAAGCATGAGACGCATCGACGAGTTCCCCGAGATGACGAGGATCTTCCCGTCAGAGGATATGATCGTCCGACGCCTTCCCGCGCCGCAGGGCGAAAGCTCCCGGATCGAGAAGAACGAAGAGATAATCTACAACATGCTCTCCGAGGAAACGAGCATATCCGATCTCGTGGCGCATGCCCGTATGGCGAGGTTCAACACCTACGAAGCCCTGAAGAACCTCCTCGAGAAGGAACTTCTCGAGATCACGAAAGACACCAGCCCCGTCGCCGAGGAGATCGAGGAAGAGGTTCTCGAGGAAAAGGCAAAGAGCGGGAAGAAACTCGCGCCGACCCTCGTCGTTGTCTTCATGCTCATCGCATGCTTCATCGCCGGCGAATACGTCGTACCGGCACTGCTGCCGCCGGGATGGACCGCGGAGGCCTTTTCGAGCGAGCCGTCGGTCGCCGGGGGCTCCGGTGAGGGATTGCTGTCCGCCGATCTCAAGGAATTCCAGCTGCGCCGGCTCGAGGCCACAGTGAGAGAGGGTCTCGAGGAATACCTCGCCGTCAAGGGCACATATCCGTTCACCCTCGAGATACTCTCGGTAAGGAAGCTCATCACCCGCGACGCGATCGCGCGCGACCACCAGGCCGGCATCGTGTACAGGATGGGAAACAGCGGACTTGACTACACCCTCGTCCGCGACTGATCCACGTTTATCCTATCTGCTCTTGAGAAACGGCGTCAGGTCGGCGACGGCGTTGATCATCCGCCCCTTTAAATCCTCGAGCCAGAACAGGCCCCCGCTGGAGAGTTTTATCCTTATCGTCGCGGGAGTATCGATCACCCAGACTCCCTCACGCCTGAGCCGGTACCGGTCCCACCCCTCCACTCCACCCGGCGGGTAGAGGGTAAAAGCGGCCCTGTATCCCGCTTCCTCGGCGAGTGAAGCGACCTGCGGATCCGACCTTCCAAACGGATAGGAAAGGCTCAGGACCTCCGCTCCCATGTGTCTTTCTATCTCTTCCCTGGACCTGACCATCTCGCTGAGCGCCTCTTCACGTGTCATGCGGGTCAGCGGGAGATGGCTCTCGCAGTGCGATCCGAACGAGAAGCCCCGCGTGTGGAGCGCTCTGACCGTATCCCAGTCCATATGGCGTGCCTTTCTCCCAGGCAGGCCGAGTTCCCAGCTGTTCTCCTCACCGACGAACCCGGAGACGAGAAAGACCAGCGCGGGTACTCCCATGCGCTCCAGCACCGGAGCGGCGCTCGTGGCGATGCAGTCGTACCCGTCGTCGAATGTGAGGAGGATCTCCTTCTCCCCGGCAGGCCTGCTCCCTTCGATCGTCTCGAGGAAAGCCCTCTCGTCGATGAAACGGTATCCCGAATCGATCAGGGAAGCGATATGCCGTTCGAATCTGGCGGGGCTGATCCAGGTCCCCCCGAATTCGAAATCGACTACCTTGTGATAGGTGAGGACCCCGGGGATCGAACGGTCGGGATACCCCCACCTGATCCGCCAGAGGGCGTATAGAGCGGCGACGGCAAGCATGAGAAGGGCCGCCGCCTGGAGTATCGTCGTCATCTCCGTCCCCTGCCCGTATGGCCGAAGCCTCCCGGGCCGCGTTTCGTGCCGTCGAGCCGTTCCGTCTCGACGAGCTCCGTTTCCGGCAGGGAGCAGACGACCATCTGCGCTATGCGGTCCCCCCTGCGGACAGTGAAATCTTCGTCGCCGAAATTGAACAGGATCACACCGACCTCCCCGCGGTAGTCGCTGTCTATCGTGCCGGGGCTGTTCAGCAGTCCGATCCTGCTCCTGAGGGCGAGGCCGCTGCGGGGTCTCACCTGCGCCTCGTATCCCCGCGGTACGGCCATTTCAAATCCCGCCGGGACGAGGATCGCCCTGCCCGGCTCGATGATGACATCACCGGTGCAGGCCGCCTGCAGATCGAATCCGCTCGCTCCTTCCGTCATGCGGGCGAGCGGGGGCAGGCCGTCATGATGGGGGAGATACCTTATCTCGACTTTGACCGGGGCCATATCTTTCGATCCGCCGTTCATCCGGACGATTTCCTTCCTGCCGATCCGTCCGGTCCGGAGACGGCACGGATCAGGCGGCGCGGCGTGAGAAGCTTCTCCGCCGCCTCGCCGACCATGGCCGCGTCCACGGCGTCGATGTCGCGGAGCACATCTTCGACCTTCCTGAAGCTTCCGAGGTAGCACTCCTCGTGGAAGAGCCTGAACAGCCTCGTCTCGGAGCTCTCGAGGCTGAAGATTATCGATCCCTTGAGCTGGGCCCTGGCGCTTTCGAGCTCCTCCTCCGTGACGCCGCTGCTGCGGATGTCTTCCATATCCCTGTCGAATATCTCGAGAGCGGACTTCAGATTTCTGGGATCGACGGAGAAGTATACTGAAAAGGCACCCGTGTCGCTCCAGAAATTGACATGCGAGTAGACCGAATATGCGAGCCCGGCCCTCTCCCTCATGCTCTGGAACAGGCGCGAGGATACCCCGCCACCGACAATGCCGGAGAGAAGCATCACGGCGAACCTCATCGGGTCGCCGGCGGGAACGGTCCTCGCCCCGATACAGACGTGGTGCTGGCTCCATCCATTCTTGCGTGCCGACCTCGACACGGCGGGCATGAACTTGTCGCGCCTCGGTCCCGGGCGCCGGCCCTTCAGCGGAAATGCGAACCTGCGTTCGAGTATCCGCGCGACCCTTCCGGGGGACAGGGTGCCGATATAGGCGAAAACGGTGTTCGCCGCCGTATATGTCTTCCTGTGAAACGACAGGAGGCCATCGCGGTTGATGCGTGAGATATCCCTGAGATTTCCGGCGACGGGATGACCGAGCTGGCTCCCGCCGAAGAGCCCCCTGAAAAACAGCTCGTACGCCGCTTCCTCGGGCGAGTCATTGACGCTCCTGATCTCCTCCCTTATCACCTTCAGCTCCGTTCTCAGCGCGGGAGGCTCAATCAGAGGATTCAGGGCGATGTCGGAGAACACGTCGGCGAGCCTGGGGAAGTGCTCCTCGAGCGTCCTGCCGTAATAGCAGACCGCTTCCTTGCTTGTGAAGGCGTCCCACTGGCCGCCTATTGACTCGAGATCGAGGGCGATATCGAGGCCGCTTCTCGACGGCGTCCCGCGGAAGACCATGTGCTCGAGGACATGCGACATCCCGCGCTCGCCGGCTCCCTCGTCGCGGGAGCCCTTCCTTATCCAGACGCCGAACGCCGTGGTCGGCGAAACGATATTCCTCTGATAAAGCAGTATCGCCCCCGAGTCGAGGGCGATCCTGCGTGGTTCAGGCAGATTTATCATAAGGAATCAGCGACGCTTCCTGTCGTCCCTGCGACCGCGGTCCCTGCCGCCGCCTCTGTCCCTGCTGCCGTGTTCGCTCTCGACATACCCGGGAAGGAGGACCTTGCGGCTCAGGCGGATCTTGCCGTCCCTGTCGATGTTGACGACCTTGACCTCGATCTCGTCGCCGACGTTGAGGACATCCTCGCCCCTTTCGACACGATTGATGTCTATCTCGGAGATGTGCAGCAGCCCGTCGCGGCCGGGCATGATCTCAAGGAACGCGCCGAACTGTACGACGCTCCTGCCCCTGCCCATGTAGACCTTGTCGAGCTCGGGCTCGGCGGTGATCTCGTCGATCATCGCCATCGCCTTGTCGTGCGATTCCTTGTCGATTGCGGCGATTGTTATCGTGCCGTCGTCCTCGATATCGATCTTCGCTCCCGAAGTATCCTGGATATGACGGATCATCTTTCCTCCCGGACCGATGATCTCGCGGATCTTGTCGACCGGTATCTTGATCTGGAAGATCTTCGGAGCGTAGGGCGAGATGTCGTCCTTCGCCTCAGCGATCGTGCCGTCCATGATATCGAGGATCTGCATCCTCGCGTGCCTCGCCTGCTCGAGCGCCTCGATCATGATCTCCCTGGAGATCCCCGAGATCTTGACGTCCATCTGGAAGCCGGTAACGCCGTCGCGTGTCCCGGTGACCTTGAAATCCATGTCTCCGAGATGATCCTCGAGGCCGAGGATATCGGTGAGGATCGCGAACTTGCCTTCCTCCATGATCATACCCATCGCGACGCCAGCCACGGCCTTCCTGATCGGCACGCCGGCGTCCATCAGCGCAAGGCTTGCGCCGCAGACAGTGGCCATCGAGCTCGAGCCGTTGGACTCCATAATGTCGGAGACCACCCTGATCGTGTACGGGAAGTCCTCATCGGTAGGGATGACGGGACGGATCGCCCTCTCGGCGAGCGCTCCGTGGCCGATCTCCCTGCGTCCGGGCCCGCGGAAGAATCCGACCTCGCCGACGCTGTACGGCGGGAAGTTGTAATGAAGCATGTACTTCTTCCAGCTCTCGCCGGACAGCGCGTCGATGCGCTGCTCGTCCTGCGAGGTGCCGAGCGTCGTCACGACGAGGCTCTGCGTCTCGCCCCTGGTGAACAGGGCGCTGCCGTGCGTCCTCGGAAGGACTGCGATGTCACAGTCTATCTTGCGGACTTCATCGTAAGCGCGGCCATCGGTCCTGACCTTCTCTTCGAGGATCATCTTCCTGACGGCCTCACGTTCGAGGTCGTGCATTATGTTCTTGATGACTTTTTCCGACTCGGGGAATTCCTCGTCGTACTTCTCGAGGGCCTGGGCCTGCAGCCCGGAAAGGGCCTTCGCACGGATATGCTTGCCCCTGACACGGCACTGCTGGTCGACCTCCTGGAGGTAGTCGTGCCGCAGCCTCTGCTGGAGGTCCTGATTGACCTCGGCCACCTCGAACGTCCTCTTCTCGGGGATATCGCACTCGGCGAGCACTTCCCTCTGAAAGGCATTGATCTCACGGATCTTCGCATGCCCGAAATCAATTGCTTCTAATATTTTTTCCTCGGACAGCTCATCGGCCTGCCCCTCGACCATGATAACAGCGTCGTCGGATCCGGCGATGACGAGCTCGAGATTACCCACCTCGACCTGATCAAAGGTCGGGTTGAGGATGAACTCGCCGTCCTTCATGCCGACCCGCACACCGCTGACAACGGTGTCGAACGGGATGTTCGACATGTTCAGCGAAAGCGAGGCTCCAACGATGCCCAGGATATCGGCCTGATGCTGCTTATCGCTGCTCAGGACCGTACACGCCACCTGGACCTCGCTCATGAAGCCCTCGGGGAAGAGCGGCCTGATCGGCC
>JAUWMD010000016.1 GCA_030613345.1 Candidatus Krumholzibacteriota bacterium | reverse complement strand
GTACAGACACCTGTAGAGATAGTAAAGCCTGCAGGCACGGGAATACCCGTACTGGCCATCTCGGCCAGGTTAGCGCCTTTTCCACCGAGCAGATCACGCAATCCGGCATTGCCGTCGGCTTCCTCGCCCCCGAAGGAATATACATGCTTGTCAGTCAAGTGAGACCTCCCGTAACTCATCTTGCAGAACATTCATATCTATAGCATTGTCAATGCATTACGATTTAAGACTCTTTTTACGCCGTTGTTTGAGAATCTATCCGATGGAATCCGGATTTTCAAGATTAAAAGAAAAGCCCTCTATCTTATCCTGACGACCTTCACAGCCTGTCTCGCCCGCGGCGATACGAACTCGACGAAGTAGACGCCACTTGCCGCCTGTCTTCCGCCGTCGTTTGTCCCGTCCCACTCAACGGTCACATTGAACAGGAGCGGTTCCTCATCGAGAAGCGTCCTGACGAGACGGCCCGAGCTGTCGTAGATCCTTGCCGAGACGTACGTCCACCTGTCGGAATAGAGGTCAAACTCGACGGATTCCCCGAAAGGATTGGGATACCCGTTCGAGAACGATACGCCCGCCGCGCCGTCGGCGAAGATCCCCGCTGTCGCCAGTCCCCTGGCTATACCCCAGCCGAAATCGTTGTCTGGAGAATCGCTGTTTGTCGCGTGAACGAGGAGCGAATCCTTCAGCTGCATCGGGGTCCAGCCGGGATGTATCTCGAGGAGCTGCGCGCACATCCCCGCCATGAGCGGTGTCGCGAAGGAAGTACCGCTGTGCTTCCAGTACCCGTGATCCTCGGGGTAAAGGACGCTCTGGACGGAGACCGCCTGGGCCATCACATCGGGCTTGATCCTCCCGTCGGCGGTCGGCCCCCTCGAGCTCGATTCCCAGAGGCTTCCGTCGGCGTAGACCCCCCCTACGGTTATTACACTGTCCGCATCGGCCGGGGCAATAAGCGACGTCGCCCCGTTGTAGCCATAGTTGCCTGCTGCGTTGCAGACGACGATGCCCCTCGAGGCGGCCCTGTTCGCCGCCCTCGTGCACAGGGCCGTCTCACCATCGAGGTCATCGGGATCGTACCACTCTATATAACCCAAGGAGCTCGTCACGATATCGGCGCCTATGCTGTCGCACCACGCGAGCCCGGCGATCCAGTTGTCCTCTTCCACCACTATCTCACTATCCACTTCCTCGGTCTTCGCGAGGAGGAAGGCCGCCCCCCACGCCGGCCCGATGAGATCGCCCTCACCGTACCCGGCGATCGTACCCAACACCAGTGTCCCGTGCCTGTCCTGGCCGGGTGGGTCATCCGGCTCGTTTTCGGTTATTGGATCGTCGTTCACGAAATCCCATTGCGCGTGGACCTCGAGCCGATTGAAAGCGTAGTGGTCGAGAAGAAATCCAGTGTCGAGGATCCCTATCATGATCTGGCCGGCTGAGCTCGAATCACCCGATCCGTTATACCCCATCTCGAGGAGATCCACCACTTCGATCATGTAGAGCTGATTAAAGCTGTCCCCGTACTTTCCGATAAGGGGGGAGGCCGGAACGTGCCGCGGCATGCCCTCCTTATCCGGAAGAAGAACTTCCCGGGCCCTCCTGTAGGTCCTTACCGCATCGACCTTCGCGACGCCGGGCAGTTCGATGATCCGCGGTATCATGCCCACCCTCACATCTGCGCTTACGGCGTTAAAATACGACGACCTGTGTCTTATTCGTACGACGAGGGACCTGATGCCATCTAGTGAACTTTGCGCGGGAGGGTGCAGCCGGACGGACTTTTCGCGCGGCGCCCCCCGCCGCGCGATCCTGACGAGGGCTTCAGGAGAAGATGCCGCGCCGTCGTCTGGCGGTGCGGCAAAGAATATCCACACGGGAACGATCTCGTCCTCTCCGAGCCCGGAGACGATCCTGGCCAGCGCCCTCCCGCATTCGGCGCGGCCGCCGGCATATCCCGGGTTCCGGTCCGGGACCGGCAGCGCTACAGCGGCGGCGAAGATGATCAATCCCGCGGCGAGCCTGTTGTATATACGCATCGCTCCCCTGTCAGATACCGGGGAATTCCTTCCTGCTCTTGAACGATTCGAACATGATGAAATCGGCATGATGCAGGATGATCGCTTCGGGGCTCCGGTACGACCTCTCCCCTTCTCGTGAGTGAACGGCTATTATATGGCTGACCTCCTCGGGAAGATTCCACTTCACAGCGAGGCCCATCCCGGAAAGAGGGTGGCGCAGCAGTCTGCCGCTCCTCGCCATGGCGATCTCTCCACCATTTTTACCGTACTCGAGCAGTTTTCCAACATCGTGCAGAAGGGCACCGGCTATGAGATGGTCGTCGTTTATGTCGAGACCCTGCATCTCCTTCAGCGGCCCTGCGATCTGCCTGCACAGATGCGTCACGATCCTCGTATGGTCGAAAAGGTTGATATCGGCGTCCTTGACAAGAAGGGTGAACGGGATAGCATCGAGATCGTCCTCATGCCATCCCCCCAACTGGAAGGCATCCTCCCACACCTTTTCCACCAGATTCCTGAGATCGCCGTCGGCGATCCAGTCCAGTTCCGGCAGTATCCTACTCCACTGTGGCATCGACCGGTACCTCCTTCGTCAGTGCCTTCTCCTGCTGCGCGAACGCCTGCTCTTATTCTCCCTGCCTGTGCCGAGGTAGACGGAGAGGTTCGCACCCTCCTCTATCTTGGGAACTATGAGCTTTCCCGTCGTGGTCAACAGAACGGTCACGCCGGGGCCGTGCCCGCTGGTAATACACGCTCCGTGGACGACCAGGCCTATGCTCATGGCGCCCGACCTCATCGACCTTCCGAACCTGCAATCGGCGTCGTTTATCGCAATAACGTCTCCGATCCTCAGGTTCTGCAGTCCGAACTTCCTTATCGATTCCCTCTCTCCGAGCTGAATATCGTAGTCCCCGCTGTAGCTGTGCCTCGATCCGATCCCCGATCCCATGATCGAGGCCGGTATGGCATGCGTGACGGGAACAACCATCTGCTTGTTCCGTGTGATGATGCCGAACTCTCCGAGAAGCCCGGGATCGATATTCATCACATGCACCTCGGGGAAATCCTTCAGCTCCAGCCCCTGGCCGAAAGCCCTGATCTGTATCGTATCCCCTATCGCGAGTTTATCGAGCGTCGCGCGCGAAAAATCGATGATCACGTGCTCCACGCCGCCGTGTTTGCCAGTCACCACGCCCCTCGCTCCGGCTGCCTGGCCCGACATGACCCTTGCCTCGTTCCCGATGCACGTAAGTATGCTGAGGCCGCCGAGCACGCTTCTCTCCGCCTCTGAGGTCATCAGGGTCACGCTGACCCCCGGCTCGATATGGTCACCGACAAAATCCAGCGCCGAATCCCCGACTGACACGTTGTACGTGATTCCTCCCGTGCCGGGCATCACGTGCGGCTCTCCTCCGTAATCGATCAGCCACGGATTCTTCAGCGGGATCCTCGGGCTCGACACCTTTCCGGAAACGGCCTTCTCTACCAGATACTGCTTGTTAGTCCTGAGCATGATCACCACCTGTCGATCCAGCGGATCCGTAGAATCGTTCCGTAACGGATTCTGAACGAAAGAGGTTGTCCTGTCAACCCCCTCGCTGCTTCACTCCACCCTTCGCTTTCCACCCTAAAAAAATGACCGCCCCGTGTAAGGGACGGTCATGAAATATTGCAAAAAGAGCCGGATCAGCGAATCACCACTATCCTGCCGTACACATCTTCCCCGTTCACCGATTCCACCCTGAATACGTAAATGCCCGAAGCTACTTCCTGTCCGTGCATATTCTTCACGTCCCAGCTCAAGATGCCGTCGCTGCCTTCGGCGTTGTAGTGCGATCCCTCCCATACGAGATCTCCCGCAACGGTGTAGATCTTGATCCGAGCCTCTTTCGGCATATTGAAGAACTTGATCGTCCTGTCGGAATAGTTGTGATAGTATGACGTCGTCTCTTCCGAGGTCCCAGACCGGTAAGGATTCGGAACGGCATATACCTGGTTGATATCCGATCCGGTGTCAATCGTCATCCCGAACGATATGACCATGCTGTCGCATTGCACATAATCTCCGCCGCACAACACATAGTCCCCTCCCGGCCCCTCATCCCCCGGCGCCTCGTTGAGGGATTTGATCTCGTCGCAGATGAAGTTGTCCAGCTTGTTGTAGGTGTCGAAGCCCCTGAAATAACCCCTGTCGAACGTCGTCACGTTGTAATGGTAGGTTTCTCCGGCATAGACATTCTTGTCGACCCACTCGTAATACCAGCGACCCTGATCGTCCTGCCGCGGCCAGGCCTCCTCGACGTTGTCGTTGAAGTACTCCCACAGCCACTTCCACTTCACGGGAACGTCCTTGATTCCGCTAACGGTCGAGTACTTGAAGTAATCCTCTCTCGAGATCTCGGCAATCACCTGCTGTTCACTCGGATATTTCGAGAGATCAACGACCTTATGCCATTTGTAGTTTTTTAAGGTATCGTTGCTTATTGTGTCGTAGTAGCATGTGGTATCTTCGATCTCACGCCATTCCTCTCCCGTTCCCCGCCAGACGTGGAATCCCTCGAAATCCTGGACGTCCAGGAGGAACCTGGCGCCACCCCCGTACTGGCTTGTATCGATGAGCCCCGCGCTGAAATGGATGTTGAAACCAGGCTCAAGCACGTCGGGCGTCTCGCCTGGATCGATCCCGATCTGAAAGAGCTTCATCGGGATAGGGTCTTCCGGCGTATAGTTGTCGGTGCCGATATCGACGATCATCTCGTACGTCCTGTCGAACATGTCGGACGAAGTTATGCTCAGCCGGATGCTGGGCGACACTCCGACCTCGTACGCATTCAGGTCGAGTTTATCGACGATGATCTGTCTGTCGATCCAGCCGTTGGTATAGTAGCCGGAGAAGGAGATCTCGACCCCATCGCCTGCAGTGTGCTCTCCATACCAGCTCGTATAGTCTCTCGAGCCTATCACCTTGGAAGTGCTGTCAGACGGAGCATACCAGCCGATGATGATATCCGGACCTTCCCTCCTCACGTAAAACGAGTCGGGCGCTTGCGGCACGAGCACCATCGTATCAACATCGCTCTGCGCCCTCGCTGACCCGCACAGACCGGCAACCAAAACAGTATATAACAAGAAAATCCTGACCCAACGAATGGAAATCACTACTCCTCCTTCTCATCCCCGGGAAAGGGCGATCAATCGTCTATTCTATTCATCCAGAATCTGCCACTCGGCAAATATCTCGTCCATGATCTGATAGACCTTGTCGTGGTCGAAGAACCACAAAGGGAACCCGAAATGGAAGCTGTCCGCCGGAATGATGGTAACCGGTTTTCCGGCCTCGATATCAGCCTCGAAGCCCTTCCTGTACTTAGTGATGATCAGGGCGATTGTCTGGAAGTTTACCGGCGAAAGCGATGAGCGCGACCTCATTCTGTACATCGGTTTGAAGCAATTAAGCGATGAGGGTATAAACTTGAAGTCTAACCAGTACTGCGGATCGTACACCTCTACGTAGGTAAATCCCCCCGGCGACGGTCTCTGCAGATTGAAGAAACAGGTCGGGCATGTAACCATGTCGTCCATCTCGAGCGTGTCGGGGAATCCGGGATAATCCTCAATCCCGCCGTCCCCGCTGTTTTCGCCATCATCGATCTCCTTGACCATGAGCCTCAGGGCGTCCCTGGTGATAAACCGGCCAACGTTCGGCACCATGTCCTCTCCGCTGTGGAACTGTGCACTCACCTTGTCGACCACGCTGACACAGTAGTCCTTGTACGGCATCGAGAAGACACCGCTCGTATCCTCGGAGGTGGTACCAGCCATGTCGAACTTGAACGATGCGGGAAGCAACGGTGGGGCCTTGAACGCATCATACAATCCTCCCGCCCTGTCGGCCCTGCCCGACGAGAGCAGGTGCCCACCCTTCGCGAGGAAGATCGAAAGGTAGTTGATGGCGAGCCGGGTCCCCATCCCGACCATCGACTCCGGAGTGTACTCGATTACATTCTTCCACGCCGTAAATTCCGACGTGTTGTAAGTCCAGATGATGTTTGCGTAATGCCCGACATGTCTCATCTCGGGAAACCCGTCCTCAACTATATCGCAGACGTCTCTGTCGGGTTGGAAATCGGGCGTCCTGCTGCATATATCCTCCCAGAACGCATCGTGCGCTTCCTCGGAAGGATTGAACATCGTCGGGATGTATTCTCCGAGCGCGTAGTCGTCGACCCACAGGAGATTCCTCTCCATGGAAAACGGTATGATCGTGATCTCTATCTTTCCGTAAGTAATCTTCCCTCCGTTGTCAACGACCTCTACGAGAAACTGGTGGATTCCCGAGTGGTACGTTTTCACCGCGGCCGTTTTATTATACGGGCTCGCAATAACATCCCACTGGGAGGGATCGTCGAGCTGCTGGATATCCCAGCCGTACCTGAAGGTACGGATCTCACCGCCGTACTCCTCCGCCGTCGCTTTCCAATTGAAGTTCAGGGGCACACCGGGAGGGAGATCGCTCTGAATGTAGTTCATGTTCGGTCCGAGGAACCGGAAGCTGCCAAGACTCGGCTCTGACACGGTGAGAAGCGGACCGGATTTGAACGATACGAGAAACTCCCTCACGTTTTTGTCCTTATCGAACACCGCAGTTACCGCCCCAGCGTCGTCCTTGGCCATTACTGCGAATATATACCTTATGGAGATTTCGAGGAGCTCGTCCCCTTCGCCGGGGATAATGGTCACCCTGCCGGCGTCCTCTTCAGCGCGGTAGGCGATCCACGGCTTCCACAAATCCTCGAAAACCTCGGGATTCCTGTTGAGCTCGCCGATGATATCGAAGAGCGGGTCGGGCTGACTATTTTCATCGGCGATGTCTTTGATTACCGTATGCAGGTAGCGGATCGAATCGGGATCCTGTGTGTTCTGCCGACTGTCGATCGGGTCTATGCCGCTCCACCCGAAGGTGATCACGGTGCTGTACGTCCTCGAAGTCCCGATCGGCCTGTCGATAGTTATCTCCGGAGCGAGGGTCCATGCGGTAAACGACCTGTACGCCGCTTTCGATTTTTTCCCCTCCAGATCGACCGCCCTTATGAAGAACGTATGGGTCTTGTCGTACTTCGTGTACATCTCGTTTCGCTCGTTCTCCTCCCATGGCCTGGGATTTTCGTTGGCGGGAATGTGGAAGACGCTGTCATGGGCCATGGTGACAGACCAGGTCCCCTCCAAGTCATCGGGATTGAACCCAATAGGATCTCCATCACTCCTAACGAACTCGAAATGCTTTATCTCCCCGTCGGAATCCCAGCCACTCCAGTAGAAATGGACCTGGTAACCGGTCGTGTCGCCCTCGACGGGACCGCTCGAGAGCCAGACCTCGGGAGCCTTGTTCTGATCATGCTGTCCCGTATAGACGTCGTTAGAACAGCCGGCCAGCATCGCGGCCGCGGCCAGGAATAAGCAAATCGTTGTAGAAAGCAGCAGTTTCCGCATTTGACTTTCAACCTCCTCAGACCCGGGAATCACACCCTCAGGTCGGGTCGTCACTTATCTTCCCTAGTACACCAGCTTCAGGTAGAACCAGCTGTTGTACGTATCTATCCTGGCATAGTTGGCGTTGCCCCGCTCCCTGGTGACCCACCTGCCCGGAGAGGTGTGCACGCAGGGATCAGCTTCGTCTACTTCCGGGCTGATGCCCCTGATACCCTCGATGAATATTTCCGCGATGTGAAGGTCTGATCCTATGACGGTCAGATCCTGGTTTCCCATCCAGAGAGGTGGATTGTTGACAAATTCAGGATCGGGGCGGGGATAATCGTGGAAATCCGGATCCCTGGGAATGACGAGTATGAATACTATTTCCTGCAGGATCGTATCTGGATCAAAGTCGTACAGCCATTCTTCCTCGCCGCGGAAGTAATAGTTCTCCTCCGCCTCGATCGAGTAATACCAGCCCATTATTCCTGATCTTGGAGGATCCCTGTAATCGTCGTGCCCGGAGCCGTTTATGTACAGCTTGAAGAACTGGGTGAATACCTCTTTCTCCGGATCGTACATGTTACTGTATGCGGAGACGTAATCCTCCTCCGGTCTCGGGACCAACGGCCGGCCTATCGCGATAAAGACTGTGTCACCCTTGATGTCCGCCAGCTCGAGATTCGATGGAGCCGGAATTGAATCGTACGCGATGGCTATCTTGTCGATACCAGGCGGGAAATTGCCCACGAACGAAACGCTGGCGGGCGTGTGGTCGTACCTGTACTGTTCGTCGAACGACTTGGCGAGAAATACATAGTCGTACGAGCCGATCCTCATCGTCGTCGAATCCTGTTCGGAGGTACAGTCCGTATCCTCCGCTTCCTTTTCGGGCATCCAGGCCGGCTTGTAGCTCGAGATGCCGCCGCTCAGGCCGTATCCCCAGCGCTCGAATTTGAACTGATACCTCATCGGAAGCGGCGGATAATGTTCGAGGATGTCGAGAGTGTCGTCCCAACCTATATATTCTATCCTCAGCCTCGAGTTGTACGGCACCGTATCGGGATAGGCGGGGTCGAAGCGCAGCGTATCTGTGATCTGACTTCCCGCTTTGGTGGTATAGCTACTGATCCCGCGCCGTATCCTCGTGTCGGGGTCGTGGTTGACGACGAGCTGGAAAACGCCCTCGCCGGTCAGGATATCGGCTCTCGACCTGGCTCCCGCCTCGTCCCTCGCCGTCACCTTGAAGTAGAAATCACCCTGGGGGATCCTTGAATCGCCCTGGTTTTCGATCGTATCCCGCACCACGTCTATATACGGCGGGTTGTCTTTGGGAATGTACCAGTACGGAACGCCGAGGGTGTCTACTGGATATAGGTCGCCGCTGTATATCCACTGGTATCCGGTGATCATGTTGTTGCAGGTGCTTCCGACAAATTCGACAATGAAGGGCTCAAACATGCTGATCGTGTCTAAATTACCGGGAACGTACTTTTTCCATTCTATAGTGTCGCTCTTGAACCGGAAATTGACCTCGGGGACACAGTTGACCTTTGCGAAGAACTGGATCCTCGCCGGTGTTTTATCCATCTTCCCGCCGTCGTCGATCGCGACTATATGGAACGCTTGCCTGTTGAGCATCGCGCCCGTCGTGATGTCGAATCCGGTGAAGATGATCACCGTATCGCTCGCTGTTATCAACCTTCCCGCCTCATAGTCGACCTTCCTGGCCTCGGGATTCCAGTCGAGAAGTTCTTTTTGGGGATCGCGTTCGGGGTAGAGCGTCATCAGGGTATCCGATTGGTGCCACATGAAACTGGTCACGATCCCGTCCCTGTCCTCGCCGTACCAGTATATATGGACCCTGTAGTCTGTGTTGGTGGTCTCCGGAGGAGCGCTGGTCAGGAAGGTCTCCGGTGCCCTGTTCCTGTCGAGGATATCCCCTTCTTTTCTGCAAGCGGGCAGCAGGGCAATCAGCACCAGGGCCGAAAACGTGAATAATCCTATGATATTCCTGGAATTGAAACGTCTCATTTCCACCCTTCTTTGGGACTATTTCATAAGAATATATATCTCTCCTAATCTACATGTAATATATGCATCTGGAAATCCGCATGTCAATATATTTCGGGAGGTTCAGCGTATCGGAGGACCTGTTTCCGGCGTTCGCGGCCTGATCCGTCCGATCGACCACTCCGGCCACCGTAGCACAGCCTGAAAACAGGCTAATGGCGGTAAAAAAATGGAGGCCGGGGATCGATCCCCGGCCTCCGAAGCGAATCCTCAAAGGATTCCCGGTTACCCGGTACTACCTGAGAAGAACCATCTTCTTCATGTTCTCATAGTTGTCACCGGCGTTGATCTTGTAGAAGTAAACACCGGAAGCAACGCTCGTCCCGAGATTGTTCGATCCATCCCAGGTGAGATCATGAGAACCAACGTCCATGACGCCATCCTGCATAGTCTTCACCAGCTGTCCAGCCACGTTGTAGATCTTCAGGCTCACGTGACCCTTGACGGGCAGCGTGAACTTGATCGTCGTACTCGGGTTGAACGGGTTGGGGAAGTTCTGCTCGAGGCTGTAAACCTTCGGGAGCTCAGTATCAGTGTAATCGATACTGGTTTCGTTCTCGAAGAAATCAAAGGTACGCTTCACGAACTCGCTCCTGATGGGCGTACCGTTTACAGCGTTACGCATGACGTGGATGCTGTGTCCAACCCATACGGTCCTCTGCGGAAAATCGCCTGGGTTCAACTGATCAGTGTAGATACCAACGTAGTCCGTGCCCACGGAATCAAACCGCAGTGCGTAATCACCGAAGTTTGTCTTCTCGAGGATATCGAAATCGTTGATAATCGGGCAGCCGCCAGCGATGTAGTAATCCACCATACCAGTGTATGGCCGACCTACGCCGGTAACACTAGTAATAAGAGGACTTATCACACCGCCACCACCGAGGCCTCCGGTCTCGTCGTAGTAACTGTTTGCATCGAGAACGACACCGCAGTGCTCACCCGTGAGACTGATAGCCACAGCAGTAGCTGACCACGATAGGTCGTAGGCGACCTGGTCGCCCATGACAAGGAGTCCGACCCTGTGATTGCTATTGTCCATCCAATTTACCAACAGCTGGGCATCGTTCGACTTGTCTGAGCTTTCGGTACCCTCGCTGATGGTCTGCGAGTCTAGATCGCCGGAGTCGTGGATGACCTTCTCGTAAGCGATACAGAAAATCGACGTGGGGCCGTCAGCCTTGACGTAGGCGCCGATGCCGTTGCTGACACCGGAAGACGGTCCCCTGGTGTCGTATCTGTCGGGCATAGACGTACCAGCCGGGATGACAACCTCGAATGCCGCTTCGAAATATGTCTGTACGGCTCCCTCGAACGTTCCGCCGCGTCCATCAAAATCGTCGCAGAACAGAACGCCCGGGATCTCATTCAGAGTCGGCAGGCAGGTAAACTCAAAACGGTTACCGTCTGCTTCCTCTGCCGAAGACGGGAGAGTCGATGTCTCATGGTTGAGATCTTCCGCCTTGAAGTAATACTCGATCATGTAACCTCTCGTGAAGAGAGAGTCGTTTAGATCGAACATGTACATTTCGGGAACGATGGTGTGTTTATCACCAGTTCTCGCAGGCTCGCAAAGGAAGATATCCCAACTGCCGGCTGTAGCCACCCAGCTGCCATAGGTGCCTTCGAGTATCGAACCGGTGATGTCGGGCTTCTCGCCGACAGGGCCGATGAACTCGACACTGACATGGCAGTAGACCTTATCTTCACCGGTACCCAGAGTGTCCAGGCCGCCGGCAAGAATAGCCGTGCAGTTGAAAGCGACAGAGTCGCCCGGATCGATACGGTCGAATTCCTCGTTGGGCGCAACGTCATTCGCCATATCGGCTCTACAATAGTCCTCCATTACTCCATTCTGAGGGAACGTATCCTGGAAAAGATCCAGTCCACGCACGCTCCAGGATGGGCCGACCGTCTTGTAACGATAGACACGGACATTGTCCAGCCACGGCGAAGGCGTATGGCGCGCACAGCTGCCGACAACGCCGTACCATGCATCGCACATGTCCTTGACACCAACGTTGACCTGCATCGGCAGGGCTCCAACGAGGTCGGAGACGTTCTGTCCGATGAAGATGTAATCCTGGTCCGCACCGTAGTAGACGTACTTCCGATCCTTCCACTGACCAGGGCAGCCGTCTATGATGCTACGTACCTGCCAGGTGTAGAAAATAAGGTTATCAAGTGGAAGATCACGGTAGACGGTGAATCTCAGGGAAGCGCCGCCGAGCCGATCAGCGTCTGCTGTCGGAATCGGCGTGTCCTGGACTTCGTCACAATTCAATGAGTACATCAACATGTCGATAACAGGAGAAACGACCACCGCGTCCAGACACGGAGCTTCGGTTCCACCGCCACCTTCACAGAAAGGAACGTCGAACAGGGTAGGATAATCGGAGCTCGGGAAGCTTGAGCCCTCGAAGAAGATGATCTGTGCGCTGATGTTGTCACCACAGGCATCATAGTCAACCAGGTGGCTTTTCAGACCGGTAAATGCACCGTACGCATCTTCGATCGTCATATTCCAGAAACAACCCAGGCTCGTCAGATACTCTCCTGTAGCTCCGACAGGATAACTCTCGAAATCCTCGTAATCGATCACGCCGCCGCCGTCGGCAACCGTGATACTGTCAACGATGAAGGCACCATCCCCATCCCACAGCGCGTCCTGATCGGAAGTGTTACCGTCAGCAACGAAGTGGTAACGAAGCTTGGTAGCAAGCTGTGAAAGGTGAATCTCCTCTTCTACGACAAGTGCCGTATCAAGGCCGTCGTAGTGAGCGACTTCCGTCCAGTTGCCGTCACCGGCGTCGAACTCGATGTACGTGAAATCCCAGTCTGTCTCCGAATCGAAGCTGCAGATGAAGGACCACAACAGGGTTTCATCAACATCGAATGCTACCGTCGTAGCGATCTGGTTCCAGTTGTTACCGTAACCAGGAGCGGCCAGCCACCCGCAGAGGTAGAAACTGTCGCCCGCACGGACACCGCACCACAGTGACTTGACTCCTTCGAGAGCATAGAGACCACCGTAGTCACCGCCTTCAAGCCCGCCGAAATCATCGACGTGGAAGAAGGTGTCAACCTGAGCGGTATTATCAAATTGCTCCCAGTCCTGCCAGTCCAACTGCTCGAAATCGAACCAGACTATACAGTAGGTATCAGCAGCTGCCGCCGCCATGAGAGTCTGGAGACCTGGATCGATGAGAGCAGGATCCTCGTCCTTCATGGCACGCGTGCCGTTTTTGTCGATATCTCGCGCCGACACGGAACCGACGAACAGGGCAAGGAGGCAAACGCCCAGTAATAGTACTAAGGCTTTCCTCATTATTTTATTCCCCCCAGCGTTTAAGAGAATAAACCTATCAATATTATATCTCAGTAGTGTCGCTGTAAGAACCGTCTGGCCGGATCGTGCTTTCTGTTCTCCTTTCGGCTTCATCCAGCCGGCCCGTGCAAGGTTCCTCTCCCGTTTGAGCTCCAAAATTATGTCGAGTAAGTCTGGTTCTCCAACGGCGGTCGGCGTAGTGGAAACCATGCGCACCACGAAGGTTCGCCCACAGGGGCACGACCAGCGTCTACTCTGAGACCGGGATTATTCTATCACAGGGGGAACAATCTGTCAACCGGTAAATACACCTACAATTAGGCAATGCAATTAATCGGATCCGGAATATCGGCGTCGTCGTCGCCATGCCAAAAATAGAAGAAAGTAAAGACCCTTACTGCCCCTGGTCGGAAACGATCTCGAGAAAATCACAGAAACGCCCTGAAACCCTGTTGAGGACCAGCAGGAAGGCAATCCTGTTTTTTCTCACAGCCTCGTCCTCACAGTTTACGAGGACCTCGTCGAAATACAAGTTCACCGCCGGCACGAGGCCTGAGAGGATCTCCACACTGCTGTCGAGCTGCGAAGTCTCGAGAGCAAGCAACCTGCCGGCAGCAGACGAGACCTCATCGAAGAGGGCCTTCTCCGATTCCTCGGCGAACAGGCCCGTGTCGAACGAGCCGCCTGCTGCATCGCGGCCGCAAAACTCTGCCAGTGCCGCGTCTCCTTCATCCCGGGCCACAGGCCTCCTGTACTCCTTCGGAAGGATATTGACGATCCGCTTCATCGCGAGGGCGAAAGCCTGGAGTCGGTCGGCATTTCTCATCTCCTGCAGGCTCCTCACCATACCATCGACCGCCGCAGGATACTGCCACGGGGCGGTCAGAATTGCGGCGACGAGGTCGTAATCGAATCCCTCCCCGCGCAGCATCGTGTTGAGCCTCTGCGAGAAGAGATCGATCATGCCTTCAATAAGCTCGTGCGGGCTCCTGCCCGAAGAGGCGACCTTATCTTCCCCGTACTGTCCGAGGCCAAACGCCAGCGCCTCCGGGATCTCGAGGGGTATCTTTCTCCCCAGGCTGATCCGGAGAATGCCCACCGCCTGGCGCCTCAGTGCGTAGGGATCCTGCGAGCCGGTAGGTTCGAATCCCTGGATGAAGCAGCCCGCGATCGAATCGAGCCTGTCGGCGAGGGCCAGCGCCATACCCGTATCGGTCGAAGGCAGAGAATCCCCGGAGAACCGGGGCAGGTAATGCTCGAATATGGCATCGGCGACCTCGTCCTCCTCGCCGGAGGCCCTGGCATATTCCCTCCCGATGTATCCCTGGAGCTTCGTGAACTCCTTGCCATCCTTGACCATCTCGCTGGCGAGATCGGCCTTGGCCAGACGGGCCGCGCGCTCCACCCTGCGGGCCAGCTCACTGTCTTCCGGTTTCCATTCCCCGCAGATCCACCCTGCCAGTGAGGCGGTGCGGCCCGCCTTCTCCGCCAGTGTGCCGAGGCCTTCGAGCCATACGATGCGATCGAGACGTCCCGACATCTCCTCGAGAGATATGGAGGTGTCCTCCCTGTAGTAGAATCCGGCGTCCTCGAGCCTCGCCTGCAGGACCCTCTCGTAACCCTTCAGTATCTCCGCCCTGTTTTTCCTCGCGCCGTTGGCGAAGGCTATGAAATTCGGCCTGAGTCTTCCGCTCTTTGCCTGGACGGAGAAATAACGCTGGTGACTCTTCAGCGCGGTCACGATCACCTCGCGCGGCAGATCGAGAAACTTCCTGTCGAAAGAGCCGGCCATCGCCACAGGCGACTCGACGAGGTTTGCTACCATCGCGCAGAGCTCGGTGTCTTCGACCAGCAGCCCGCCCGAATCGACCGCCGCCTTTATTGCATCCCTGCGGACCTTCTCCTCCCTCTCTTCGCGATCGAGGATTATTCGAGCCTCTTTCAGAAGGTCGAAGTAGTGTTTCTGCCCCTCGAGCGCCACGCTCTCACCGGAGTAGGGGGAAAGCCTCGTTACAGGGGCCGACTTGAGGCCCCCCAGCGTGAACTTCAGCGGCCTGTCGCCAATCAGCGACATCACCCATCTCACGGGCCTGGCGAACCTCAGGTCGGTCGAATCCCATTTCATGACCTTGGGGAAGCGTAGAGACGATATCCAGCCTGGGACTATCTCCCTGAGGACGGCATCGACGGAGCGGCCCTTCTCCTCTACCCGGACGGCGAGGTACTCCCCCCTGTCCGTCTTCAGCCGGATCAGCGCCTCGACAGATACGCCCTGTTTCCCGGCGAAGCCTTCAGCGGCTTTCGTCCAGCTCCCGTCGGCGGTGACAGCCACCGATACGGGGGGACCGGTCACGGTCGTTACCGAACCTTCCTGCTTGGCGGGCAGCCCCTTCAGATACACGACGAGGCGATTGGGCGTGCCGGTCACATAGAGTGAATCGTATTCGATCTTCAGCGAGCGCAGCTCCTTCGAGACGGTCTCCTCGAGCTGGCGCAGGGCACCGTCGATATATCCGCTGGGCAGGTTCTCGCATCCGATCTCGAGCAGGAAGTCGTTCTTCATCGCGAAACCTTTCTTCCAGTCCTCTTCTTTTCCCTCAGGAGGGGAAACCCGAGCCTTTCCCTCTCCGCCACATACGCCTCGGCGGTCCTGCGCGCCACGTCCCTTATCCTTCCGATGTAGCTAGTCCTCTCCGAGACGCTGATCGCACCCCTCGCGTCGAGAACGTTGAATATGTGAGAGCATTTCAGGACGTAGTCATAGGCTGGGAGTATCAGGTCAGCCTCGAGCATCCTCAGCGCCTCTCCCTGGTATTTTTCGAATATCCCGAAGTACATCGCCGTGTCGGCGTACTCGAAATGGAACGCGCTGAACTCCCTCTCGGCCTGCCTGTTGAGCTCACCCCACTTCACGCCGGCGTGCCACTCTATGTCCATGATGTCATCGACCTTCTGGATGTACATGCAGATCCTCTCGAGCCCGTAAGTGATCTCGGCCGAGATCGGGTCGAGCTCGAGCCCTCCCGCCTGCTGGAAATAGGTGAACTGCGTGATCTCCATGCCGTCGAGCCAGACCTCCCACCCCAGACCCGAAGCACCGAGAGTCGGCGACTCCCAGTCGTCCTCGAGCAGTCGGATATCGTGCATCGACGGATCTATGCCGATCGCTTTCATGCTGTCTATGTAGAGGGGCAGCACATTTTCGGGCGAAGGCTTGAGGATCACCTGGTACTGGTTGAACTGCTGCACCCTGTTTGGATTCTCGCCGTATCTGCCGTCCTTGGGCCTCTTGCTCGGCTCGATGTATGCCGCCTTCCAAGGTTCGGGCCCGAGGACCCTCAGGAAAGTGCCAGGATTCATCGTGCCGGCTCCCACCTCCGAGTTATACGGGGTGATCACGAGGCAGCCGTTCTCCGACCAGAATTCGTTGAGGGCGGCCACCACTTCCTGAAACGTCATCCTCAGCCGACTCCTTTCAGCACCCCGAGTGAGCCGGGAAGCCTGTATCCGTCCATGTGGTGCATCAACATACGGTGAAGAAGGGTGCCGATCTCCCTTCGGGCCTCCGCGTCCACTTCCACCCCGCGCATCCCCGCGAAACCGTCAGCCGACATCCTCACCAGTAAATCGCACGACCGGGGCGAGAGCGCCCCCTCGCCCTCCGTGCAGCCACCGCATTCGACGGCGCCTCTCGAAGGATTTATGGAAAACACGCATCCCGCAAGTTCTTTTTTACACCGGTCGCACCGCTCGATCGCCGGCATCAGCCCGGACGCTGCGAGGAGCGATATCTCGAGAACGAAGAGCATCGCCCACGGATCGTCGCCCGAGGCGAGCTCTGAGATAAACGCCTCGACGAGATCGAACACGACTCCCTCCTGCTCGTCACCGGTCGATGCCCTGCCGGCGAGCTCGAGCCCCGCCTGGAATATGCAGAGCCTCTCGAGTCCGGCTCCGGATGAGTCGAGTACGGGGGCAGCCGAAAACTCCTTGATCAGTTTCAGCGCCCTGCCGGGTTTGTCGTAGTAGATGATCTCACCGACGTTCCCCGTGCGGAACCTGCCGTGCATCGGGCTCCTGGCTTTCTTGGCCCCCTTGGCAAGGAAATTCGCCCTGCCTCCCGACCTCGTGAGCGCCGAGACGACAAGGCTCGTCTCTCCGTACTCCCAGGTCTTAAGAATGACGGCCCTGTCCTTGAGGATACCGCTCACATCTCACCGTCCCGTTCGTCAACCCTTTCCCAGCCATTCGAGGAAGAGTGAGGCGATCCCGAGATATATGGCTATGCCGAGTATGTCGTTGAATGTCGTGATAAAGGGACCGGTCGCGAGCGCCGGGTCAATATTGGCCTTCTTCAGCATCAGGGGGATGAACGCTCCCATGACCGTCGCCCAGCATATGATTATGAACATGCACAGGCCCAGCAGCACGCCCAGCCTGATATCGCTCTGCCAGACCGTCACAGTCACCAGCAGGACCGTACCGATGACGAGGCCGTTGATTATCGAGACCTTCAGCTCGCGCAGCAACTTCCCTCCCGTCTGGGAGACGCTCAGGCCTCCGAGCGCGAGTTCCCTGACGACGATGGCCGACGCTTGTATGCCTACGTTCCCTCCCATCGCCATGATGACGGGGACGAAGAAGACGAGAGTGATCAGCGACTCGAGCGACTCCTTGAAATTATGCATGATGAGTGCGGAAGCGATCCCCCCGAAGAGCCCGGTGAGCAGCCAGGGCAACCTCGCCCTGGAGAGCTTTACCGGCGATCTCTCGTAGAACTCCTCGTCGCCGGTACCGGCCATCATCGTGATGTCCTCGGTCGCCTCCTCCTCGATCACATCGATGATGTCATCGACGGTGATCCGGCCGGCGAGCCTCCCGTTCTCGTCGACGACGGGCATCGAGTAGAGATCGTACTTGGCGAACATCGCCGCGACCTCCCCCTGGTCGGTATCTGCGGTCACCGTCAGGATGTCGCGGTCCATTACCTCCTCGACCTTCCTGCCCGGATCTGTGATGAGGAGGTTGATCACGGGGATCGTCCCGAGGAGCACTCCCACGCTGTCCACGACGTAGATGTACTGGATGTGCTCGATGCTGTCGAGCTCGGATCGCAGCGTCGCGATCACGTCGGATATCAGCTTGCCCGCGCGGATGGTGACGAGTTCCCTGGCCATCAGGCCGCCGGCCGATTCCTCGTCGAACTTGAGGAGCTCGGAGACATCCTCGTAATCCTCGCGACTGATCCTGCGCAGGACCGCGCCGGCCATATCCGCATTGAGCAGGTTTATAATATCGGTGGCGTCATCGCTCGCCATGTAGTCGATCAGCGGGACGATCTCATCGACGATGAGATGTCCGAGCAGCTCGCGGGAGACCCCTTCATCGACCAGGGTGAGGACCTCGCTGGCCATCTCCTGCTCCATCGACTTGAAGAAGGGGATGTGGAGCTCCTCTGGAAGCGCAGTGAGCACCTCGGCCGCATCGGGCGCACGCATCCCTTCGGCGATTCCGGCGAAACGGGACAGGTCTCCCGATTCGAATATCTCCCTGATCGATTCGACCTTGTGATCGAGGTTCCCGTCCATATACACCCTTACCTATGTCCGCATACCCGCGTACCGGGCATTGTTTGCAAGGCAACAGGATGAAGCGGAAATGGTCTACAGTCAAGGATTTATTCCCGCGGAGAGCCGTCCACGGCAATATCGTCGGTCCCTTCTGCTGCTTCCCTGGCCGCATCGATGGCGGGGATCGATGAGATTATCGCACCGCCCGATATCACCATCTTCAGCGCTTCCTCGACGGAGCAGTTCATGGGGATGACGTCCTCCTCGGGGAGCATCAGGAAGAGGCCCGAGGTAGGAATGGGGGTAGTGGGCAGAAAGACATTGATGAAGACCCTGTCGGTCCCG
>JAUWMD010000273.1 GCA_030613345.1 Candidatus Krumholzibacteriota bacterium | reverse complement strand
TACAAGAAGTACACCGCCAAGCCCCTCGACGGTCACCCGACCCCGCTGACCCCGTTCGTCAAGCTCTCCACCGGCGCCTCGGGCGTCGGAGTGACGACGCGCTTCGGCCTGGGATTCGGCGCGATGGACACCTTCGGTAAGGACGCCCCATTCGTCCCCCTTATCGAGGGCGAAGGCGGCATGACGCCGGGCAGGGTCGCCGAGGCGATGGCCGCCGCCGCCACGGCGCAGATGTGGAACATCATGATGCACATCGACTGGATCCACGCATCGATCGACTCGAACCATGTCTGCCGTGACGGCGCAGAGCCGGGCGAGTACGTGCAGTGGACGCCGGCAGAGTTCTGCTACCTCCACGACTGGAACGTCATCACCGTCGAGGACGGCAAGGACATCCGCCAGGTCCTCGCCGCGCAGAAGTACGCGATGGAGAATATCAACACTCAGCCTACGGCGATCGTCTACCGCACGATCAAGGGCTGGCAGTACGGGATCGAGGGACGCAAGTCGCACGGCGCGGGCCACGACTTCTGCTCCGACGAATTCCGCAAGACGCTCGAGCCTCTCGAGAAGAGGTTCGGGGTCGAGTTCCCCGCCTGGTGCGGCGACAAGACTCCGACGAGCATCGAGAGCAATTTCTTCGACTACCTTGTCACGATCAGGAAGATCCTCGAGGCGGACAACGGGATCTCAGCATTCTTCGGCGACCGCCTGAAGGAAGCGGACGAGAACCTCACAAAGCTCGCGAGGAAGAAGCGCGACGGCGCGCCCGATATCAGCGCTATCTACGCCGGCGACATCTCCGCCGAAGAGATCCCCGCCGAGTGCACCTACGAGCCGGGAAGCTCGCAGACGCTGCGCGCAGCGCTCGGCGAGGCCCTCAGCTACCTGAACAAGAAGAGCGGAGGCGCGATACTCGCCGCCTCGGCCGACCTGATCGGCTCGACGAGCATCAACATGGTGGGCAACGGTTTTCCCGAGGGATTCTACAACGCCGTATCTAATCCTCACTCGAGGCTCCTCTCGATCGGCGGGATCTGCGAGGACGCGATAGGCGGGATCATGGCGGGCCTTTCGACCTACGGCTCACACATCGGGGCCGGATCGTCGTACGGGGCCTTCATCGCTGCGCTCCAGCACATCACGGCAAGGCTCCACGGCATCGGCCAGCAGATGAAACACGATTATAACGGCGAACCGTTCAACCCCTGGCTTCTCGTCTGCGCCCACGCCGGGCTCAAGACGGGCGAGGACGGACCGACCCACGCCGATCCCCAGGCGCTGCAGCTCCTCCAGGAGAACTTCCCGCAGGGCATCCTGATCACGCTCACGCCGTGGGATCCGCAGGAGGTCTACCCGATGCTCATAGCGGCGCTGAAGAAGAGGCCGGCGGTGATCGCTCCGTTCGTGACGCGTCCGAACGAGAAGATCTTCGATCGCGCCGCCCTCGGCCTGCCGCCGGCAACGGCCGCAGTGACGGGCGTCTACGCGATGCGAAAGGCCGACCGGACTAAGAAGCCGTACCACGGCACACTGGTCCTGCAGGGAAGCGGCATCACCAACACCTTCGTCGATGAGGTCCTCCCGAGGATCATCGAGGCCGGCCTCAACATGAACATCTTCTACGTCTCCAGCGCAGAGCTCTTCGACATGCTGCCGATCAAGCAGCAGCACGAGATCTTCCCCGAGGAGTGCGCGCTCGAGGCGATGGGAATGACCGGCCTGACTCTCCCGACGATGATGCGCTGGGTCACCTCGGAGGAAGGGCGCCGCAGGACGGTCCACGCCTTCCGCAAGGGCCACTACCTCGGCAGCGGGCAGGCCCACAAGGTCTTCGAGGAGGCGGAGCTCCACGGAGAGGGCCAGTGGAAAGCAGTCAAGGAGTACGCCGACTTCATGGCGGGCAAGTAATACTCCGCGACACATCATGATAGACAAAGAGCCCATGTCATCGACCCGGGCTCTTTTTATCCGTACGGTTTGTCAGGGAATCTTGTGTCTATTCATGCGCAGCAATTCCCGAGACCATGTCCCCGAAATCCGCCAGGAGACGGTATTGTTTCTCCCATGACGTGTAGATGATCCCGGTGGCTTCGGGCGTGTTTTCCAGCGACTCGAGCCATTCGCGGGAACTGGCAAGATCGCCGGTGTCGTAGTACGCAGCGCCGACCGTGCGGAACCCCCGCTTGGAGAAGAAGTCGAGGGACTTGTTTCTGTTCCCGTGATGCCAGCATACGATGATCAGGTCTTCAGGCACATACTTCCAGGAGTCCGAAAAGTCCCCGACGACGCCGTAGTAGTCGTTGCGCGCGTTGTGCCCGGGGTCGAGCATATCCGACCATATGAATACTTCGATCCCGGGATCGATATCTTTCAGTATCTCGTACTGCCTTGTGATGCATTCTCCCAGGATCTGCGCCATCGACTTGCCGCTTTTCCGGCACAGTTCGCATCCGCCTCCGCTGCGAATCTCGTCCATGGAGAGCAGGAATTTCCTGTAACCGATCATCTCGTAGAGCTCGCGAGCCTCAGCGTCCCAATAGGCGTATAAGTCGGGGTTGGACATGCAGAGGCTTGTCTGCCTGCCCCGGGCTTTGTTGACAAACGCGGTCCTGTAGCAGGACAGGGCCAGATTTTCGCCCTCTCTGATCCTGGTATCGGCTGTCAGCTCAATGTGATCGAGGCGGCTGAGGTTCTCCACTGCCGTGTAATCCGTGCCTTCGACAAATGTCATGTCCCTGTCCCGGCTGCGCAGCTCGAGCGGGGTGCCATTTCTTCGAACGATGCCGGAGAGAGATCCGACCTGGCGCAGCTCGAAATCATCGAGCCAGAACCTGCCCGACGTTCCTCCCCATATTCCGGCATACACGCGGATGTCCGTTTCGGAGAAACTCGTGAATTCGGCCGAGATCTCCGTCCAGTCCTGCGTTGGCCGTACATCGACCGGCTTGATCATGAGCGTGCCCTTCTCCTTGAGCACGAGAAGCTGGAGATCAGAGACCGGGTACAGCTCCCGCGTTTTAATCCGCACCGAGAACCGGTAGGAGCAATCGGGTTTTACCTGGACCTCCTGTATGATGCGCCCGAGTCCGTGCTCGTTCGCCGAAAAGTTCTCGAATCGTATGGAAGTGTTCCCGGAGGCGACGACTTGTGTGTCGACAAACGACACCTCCCCCGGTTGATCGTGGAAACTGTACTGTTCGAAGCGTTCTCCGTTGTGCTTTTCGAAGCCGGAG
>JAUWMD010000109.1 GCA_030613345.1 Candidatus Krumholzibacteriota bacterium | reverse complement strand
TCGTGAACATTACTGGCGCTCCTCCTCTTCAGAGACCGGAACGTTCTTTCCGGAAATGAGGGAAACGCTGCCCCCCGCATCCAGAATTGCTTTTGCCGCGCTTCTGCTGATGTGGTCCACCTCTACCTCCAGGGCGACTTTCAGCTCTCCGCGTCCCAGTATCTTTACAGGCTCCGAGGCCTTCTTGACGAGACCGGCCTCGATGAGGATTCCTCTGTTTATCTTCGTTCCTTTTTCGAACCGTCCGAGGTCATCGAGGTTGACTACCTGGAACTTCACCTTGAAGATATTGGTGAATCCCCTCTTCGGCACGCGCCTCTGCAGGGGCATCTGTCCCCCCTCGAACCAGGCAGGGACACCTCCGCCGCTGCGTGAGTTTTGTCCCTTGTGGCCCCTCGTGGAGGTCTTGCCGTGCCCCGAACCGGGCCCACACCCGACCCGCTTTCTCTTTTTGACGGCTCCCTTTGCCGGGCTGATCTCGTTAAGTTTCATCTCCGTCTGGCTCCTTTGTGCCGGTCTTCTTCGCTTTTTTACTGCCGGCGGCCTTTACCACCGTATAACTCTTCGAAGAGTTCGAGGCGGCGGGCACATCCTTTTCTTCGATCTCTTCCCACTCGATCAGGTGGCGCACCTTTTGAATCATGCCTCTGATCTGCGGGCTGTCGTTCTTGTACAGCGTGGCGTAGTTCTTCGAAAACCCCAGGGAAATCATCACGCGCTTGTGCCTCTTCTCCTGGGAACCGATGATGCTGCGCACCTGTGTGATCTTCAGTTTCTTGGCCATCTTCAATCCTCGTCCATTTCTCCCGACGGTATTATCCGGCTATCCTGCCTGCCGCGGAAAGCTGTGCCGCCCGCAGGGCAGGTACTGTCACCGAAAGCCCCTCGTTATTCGCCCTGCGCTGCTTCCCCGGCAGGTTTCTCTTCGACGACGGGCTCGGCCTCGACGGCCGGCCTCTCCTCGACATCAACCTTTTCCGCGGCGGCCGGCTTTTCATCGAGGGCGAAAAGCTTCCTCACCGATATGTTTCTTCTCTTCGCGACGTCCTTCGCACTCTTGAGACTCCTGATGCCGGCCATAGTGGCCTTCACCATGTTGTGAGGGTTGTTCGAGCCGAGCGACTTTGTGAGTATGTCCTTCACTCCAGCCACCTCGAGTACGCTACGGACGCCTCCGCCGGCGATGACACCCGTTCCCGGAGCAGCAGGCTTGAGAAGGACCCGCGCAGCGCCGAACCGTCCGATCGTCTTGTAGGGAATCGTCCCCCCGATCATCGGGATGGAGATCATGTCCCTGCGGGCCGCTTCGTTCGCCTTGCGGATGGCATCACTTATCTCGTTCGCCTTCCCGAGACCGATGCCTACCTTGCCCATACCGTCGCCGACGGCGACCAGGGCGTTGAAGCTGAAACGGCGACCGCCCTTGACCACCTTGGCCACGCGGTTGATGTGTACGGTCTGCTCGAGATACTCGGGACCGCCGTCATCGCGCCTGTCCCGTCGGTTGTCCCTTCGGGAATCTCTTCTGTCTCTTCTGTTCAACTATCGCACCCCCGTGCGCATTCAGCCCGCCTCATCGCGGACTGTATCGATTAGAATTCGAGTCCATTCTTCCTGGCACTCTCGGCCAGCGCCGCGACCCTCCCGTGATAGAGGAAGCCGCTTCTGTCGAATACGACCGTCTTTATTCCGAGACCGGCGGCCTTCTCGGCGATCGCCTTGCCGACCGCACGCGAACGGCGCACCTTCAGTCCTTCGGGCTTTCTGTCCTTCTTGCCCTTCTTGCCCTTCTTGTCCTTCTTGTCGCTGCCGCCCTCGTCGCCCGCCCCGGCTGCCTCTACAGGCTCCGAAGCCGGCATCTCCATGCGCAGGCTCGACACCAACGCGAGCGTCCTGCCCGTATCGTCGTCGATCAGCTGCGCGTAGATGTGATTGAGGGACCTGTAGACCGAGAGGCGCGGCCTGTCGCCGGTGCCGCGGATCTTCTTGCGCACCCTGGCACGCCTGCCCAGTCTCGCCTGTCTCTTCTCGTACGCCTTGCTCATCTCTTCGTCCAACTCCTGTCATCGGCCGGGGCGCGCGGGCCGCTTCGCTCCGACGACCCCGCCTCCGTCCATCAGTTGCGGTCCGGCTAGAAGCCGGCCCCTACTGCAGCCTTGCCGGCTTTGCGTCTCACCTGTTCGCCGACGTAGCGAATACCCTTGCCCTTGTAAGGCTCGGGAGGCCTGAAGCCGCGTATCTCGGCGGCGGCCTGCCCGACCTTCTGCTTGTCTATGCCCTTCACCGTGATCTTCTTCGGATCGGGGACCTCTATCTCGACGCCCTCAGCGGGTTCGTAGCGGACCTGGTGGGAAAAACCGAGAGCCATTACGAGCGCCTTGCCCTTGAGCTCGGCCCTGTACTCCACTCCCTCGATCTCGAGGTTCCGTATAAAACCTGCCGAAACTCCCTCGACCATGTTAGCCACGAGGGTGCGGGTCAGGCCGTGAAGGGACTTGTGCTGCTTCGACTCGGTCGGCCTTTTGACGAGGATGACATCCGCCGACACTTCGATGATCATGTCAGGGTGAAGCGTCTTCTCGAGCTCGCCCTTCGGTCCCTTGACCTTGATATGGTTGTTCTTCAGATCGATCGTTACACCGGCCGCGACCGGTATCGGGTTCTTACCAACTCGTGACATTGCTCTCTAAACCTCCGTATGCGCAGCGCTACCAGATGTGGCAGAGCACCTCGCCGCCCACGCCGTTCTTGCGGGCTTCCTTTTCGGTCATTACACCCCGCGATGTCGAAATGATGGCGGTGCCGAATCCACCCATGACCCTGGGGAGCCTGTCCCTCGTGACATACACCCTGCGGCTGGGCATGCTGATCCTCCGGATGCCCTCTATGGCCGACTTGCGGCCTTCGTTGTACTTGATGTAAACGCGGATCGAGCCCTGCAGCCCGTCGTCGATAAATCTGACGTTGCTTATGTATCCGCCCTCGTACATTATCCGCGCGATCTGCGCCTTGATCTGCGATGCCGGGATATCGACATGGTCCTTGTTGGACCTGTACGCGTTTCTGACCCGGGTCAGCATGTCAGCAATAGGATCGGTCATCATCTCTTCATTCACCTCGTTTGTCTCAAACCAACGGCACTACCAGCTTGCCTTGGTGACACCGGGGATCTTGCCCTCTAGCGCCAGCTCCCTGAAGCATATGCGGCAGATTCCGTATCTTCTCATGTAGGCCCTGGAACGCCCGCACCGGCCGCACCGGTTGTAGCTGCGGACCTTGAACTTGGGCGTCCTCTTAGCCTTCGCTATCAAACACTTCTTGGCCACGAAGCCTCCTTGGGTCAGTTCCGGCGGAGAGGCATGCCGAGGAGCGTTATCAGCTCCCTTGCCTCTTCGTCAGTCCCGGCAGTTGTTACGATCGTTATGTCCATCCCCATGACCTTCAGAATCTTGTCATACTCGATCTCGGGGAATATTATCTGCTCCCTGACGCCGATCGAATAGTTGCCCCGTCCGTCGAAACTCTTCGGGCTGAGTCCGCGGAAATCCCTGATACGCGGGACAGCCACGTTGACAAGCCTGTCGAAGAACTCCCACATGCGCTCTCCTCTGAGCGTGACGAAGCAGCCCACGGGTACTCCCTCGCGGAGCTTGAAGCCCGCGATCGATTTGCGCGCCCTGGACACGACCGGGGCCTGCCCCGTGATCGCCGTCATGTCCCTGACTGCCGCCTCGAGGACCTTGGCGTCCTGGCTCGCCTCTCCAACGCCCATGTTGACGACGATCTTCTCGAAACGCGGCACCTGCATGATATTCTTGTACCCGAATTTCTTCATAAGCTCGGGGACTGCCTTCTCTTCGTAAAGCTGCCTGACATTCGGTTTCTTATCTGCCATTTCTCTCACCGTCTAGATTCGGTTAACGTTAATCCTCGTCGCTCAGGGTCTCGTTGCACTTCTTGCAGCGCCTGACCTTGCGGCCATCGGACAGGCTCGAGTACGTCGTTCTCGTCGGCTTGCTGCACTTCGGGCAGATGAGAATGACGTTGGAGGCGCTTATCGGCGCTTCCTTCTCGACAATTCCGCCCTGGTCGGACTGGCTCGTCTGCTTCGTGTGCCGTTTGATCAAATTGACCTTTTCGACGATGACACGATTCTTTTCGGGGAAAACCTTAAGGATCTTTCCCTCGGTTCCTTTCGCGTTACCCGCGACCACTCTCACTGTATCGTTCTTTTTGATCTTCATGTCGAGTTGCCGTCCGGTACTTTAGATAACCTCCGGCGCCAGGGAGACGATCTTCATGAACTTCTTCTCCCTCAGCTCCCTTGCCACCGGGCCGAAGATCCTCGTCCCGACTGGCTCTTTTTGCTCGTTGATCACTACGGCAGCGTTCTGGTCGAACCTGATATAACTGCCGTCCTTCCGTCTGACTTCCTTCTTCGTGCGCACTATGACGCACTTTACCAGCTGCCCCTTCTTGACGGTTCCACCCGGCATCGCGACCCGTACGGAAGCGCTTATGATGTCTCCCAAGGACGCGTAGCGCCTTCGCGAGCCGCCGAGGACCTTGATACACCTGATGGTCTTGGCCCCCGAATTGTCGGCGACAACCAGATTTGTCTGCATCTTGATCATCGTCGTCTCCTACCTACTGTGCCCTCTTGATAATCTCGACTACGCGCCAGCGCTTCAGCTTGCTCAGCGGCCTCGTCGACATGACCTTCACCCTGTCACCTGTCCGGCATTCGTTCTCCGCGTCGTGCGCCCAGATCTTCGACGTTTTCCTTATGATCTTCTTGTACATCGGGTGCTGGAAAGTCCGCTCGATCGATATCGTAACGGTCCTGTCCATCTTGTCGCTCACGACCCGCCCGACAAGAATCTTTCTGGGCTTTCTTTCTTCCATCTCCACTCCTCGTTTTACCGGGCGCTCCGGGAGGCGATCAACCTTCCTGTGCGCCGTCCGCTGCCGCCGCCTTCTCGGCGATTATGGTCTTCACCCTGGCGAGGTCACGTCTTGCGATCCTCACCTGAAGGGGATTGTCCAGGCGCTTGATCGAGAGCTGTATCCGCAGCCGGGCCAGCTCTTCGGTCAAGTCCTCTTCGCGGCTGATCAGTTCATCCAGTGTCAGTTCCTTGAGTTCAACAGCTTTCATCTCTTAAACCATCCGGTTGTCTAGCCGGCCACCTTTCCAGTTGCGACGCGGCGAACGAACTTCACCTTGATCGGAAGTTTCGCGGCGGCGAGCTCCATCGCTCTCTTTGCTTCCTTCTGATCCACGCCCGCGAGCTCGAACATGATGCGGCCGGGCTTTACGACCGCAACCCAGTATTCGGGGGCGCCTTTGCCCTTACCCATGCGCGTCTCCGCCGGCTTGACGGTGACGGGCTTGTCGGGAAATACGCGGATCCACAGCTTGCCCTGTCTCTTTATATGACGCATGATCGCGACTCGCGCAGCCTCGATCTGCCGGTTGGTGATCCATGCGGGAGCCTCGGCCTGCAGACCGAACTCGCCGAAGCTGATCTTCGAGCCCCGGTAGGCCGCGCCCCGCATCCGGCCTCTCTGCTGCTTGCGATATTTTGTACGTTTCGGCATCAACATGGCTCAATCAACCTCTCTCGTTCAACGACGGTCCTTCGCGGAGTCATCTATCGCGGACTCACTGAGCTGGCGCTTGAAATCCTTGGGAAATATCTCTCCGAGGTAGATCCAGATCTTCACGCCGACCGTGCCGTATGTCGTAAAAGCCGTCGCCCTGGCATAATCGATGTTGGCGCGGAGGGTGTGCAGGGGAACTCGTCCTTCCATGTAACCTTCCGCCCTCGACATTTCCGCCCCGCCCAGCCTTCCCGAACACTTGACCTTGATTCCGAGCGCTCCCATCCTCATCGCCGAACCGATCGCCTTCTTCATCGCCCGCCTGAAGGACACCCTCTGCTCGAGCTGCCCGGCGATATGCTCAGCCACGAGCTGGGCGTTGAGCTCGGGCTTCTTCACTTCCTTGATATCGATATTGATTTCCCTGTTGGTGAGGTGGGCCAGCTCCTCACTGAGGAAATCCACTTCGGCTCCCTTTCGTCCGATGACCATACCGGGTCTGGCCGTAAAGATATGTATCTTGACCTTGTCGCCGCGGCGTTCCACCTCGATCTTCGACACTCCCGCACGCGCCAGGCGCTTCTTGATGTAGCGCCTCAGCTTGATATCCTCTTCCAGCCATTTGGCCGTATTCTTCGATGTGAACCATTTGCTGTCCCACGACCGGTTGATTCCAAGCCTCAATCCGACGGGATGTGTCTTCTGACCCAAGATATCCTCCTCGTCTCTCTTTTACTTTCCTGTCTCGAGCTCTCCCCGGTAGTCGACGACCACCGTGATAATGCTGCTGCGCTTACGGATACGGTAGGCGCGCCCCTGGGCTCTCGGCCTGATCCTGTACATCGTCCTGCCCTCGTTGACGAATATCTCCTTGATATTCATCTCGGCAGGCTCTACCGGATGCTCGAACTGTCCGGCCAGGTTGTGCATGGCCGAAACGACGGTCTTCTCTATCGGGCGCGCTACGGCCTTACTCGAGAATTTCAGTATCTCGAGAGCCTTCTCGACCGACAGTCCCCTTACGAGGTCGACGACAATCCTTGCCTTCCTCGCTGAGACCCTCACGTGCCGCGCTTTTGCGCGTGCTTCCATCTCCGCCTACCTCCGTTTATCTGCTACTGCTTTCTCTTTACCTTGCTCGTATGCCCCCGGTAGGTCCTGGTCGCGACGAACTCGCCGACCTTGTGACCGACCATGTTCTCAGTGATGAACACCGGGACAAACTTGTTTCCGCTGTGGACCGCCAGCGTGTGACCGACGAACTCGGGAGGGATGGTCGATCGCCTGGCCCAGGTCTTCACGACCCTCTTCTCGCCGGTCTCGTTCATCCTCTCGATCTTGCGGAGAAGCTTGTAATCGATATAGGGACCTTTTTTCAGTGATCTGGCCATCTATTACCTCTTCTTCTTGCGCCTGTGGACGATGTACTTGTCAGAGGGCTTCTTGCCTCTCGTCCTGTATCCCTTGGTCGGCTTGCCCCACGGGGTCACGGGATGACGCCCGCCGCTGGAGCGGCCCTCGCCGCCGCCGAGGGGATGATCGACCGGGTTCATGGCGACGCCCCTGACCTTCGGCCTCTTGCCCAGCCAGCGGGACCTGCCTGCCTTTCCGATCGTAACGTTCTCATGATCTATGTTGCTCACCTGGCCTACGGTTGCGTAGCACTCCTTGCGGACCATGCGGATCGCGCCGCTGGGCAGCCGCAGGGAGACGTAATTACCCTCCTTGGCCATTAGCTGCGCGTATGAGCCTGCGCTGCGGACCATCTGGCCGCCGCGGCCGGCGATCATCTCGATATTGTGCACGAACAGACCCGTCGGGATCTTTTCGAGCGGCAGGGAGTTCCCGGGATGGATATCGATATCGGGACCCGATACCACCGTGTCCCCTTCCTTGATCCCGTGAGGCGCGAGGATATAGCGCTTCTCTCCATCCGCGTAATGCAGGAGCGAGATGAAAGCCGAACGGTTAGGATCGTACTCGATCGAGGCGACTTTCGCGGGGACACCGTGCTTGTCCCTCTTGAAATCGATCCTGCGGTAACGGCGCTTGTGGCCTCCGCCCATTCTGCGCATCGTGATGCGCCCCTGATTGTTGCGTCCGCCGGTCCTCTTGATCGGTTCGATGAGCGATTTCTCCGGCTCCTTCTTCGTGAGGCCGGAGTAATCGGTGACCGTCTTGTAACGCAGCGTCGGCGTCGTCGGTTTGTACTTCTTCAGAGCCATCGATCGGTTCCTTGTCTTTAGCAGCCCCGTGCGAGGGGCTATACAACGAGGTGAGATTATACCTGATCGAAGATATCGATGTTCTCACCCTTGGCCAGTGTCACATAGGCTTTCTTTCGGTCGGAACGCTTCCCGGTGAAGCGGCCGGCCCTCATGAACGTCGTCTTCGTCTTGCCTTTCAGCATGCTTGTACGGACCCGCTTGACCGTCACGCC
>JAUWMD010000241.1 GCA_030613345.1 Candidatus Krumholzibacteriota bacterium | reverse complement strand
TGTAGATCGCCATCTTGAGCCACTCCTTGAAAAAGCCGGGGCGGGCTCCCGTCCCGCTCACGTAGTGCACAGACAAGGAAGCAGAATCCGGAGCAGGTTAAACGTCACTAGAGCTAGGGTGTTCACTTCTTGCTTCAGTCAGGGAAGCGCCACGCCCGGCAGAAAAACAGGAGCGCAAGGAGCATGCCACTGAACTATTACTATAGATATTTTTAAACCGTTGTGATCTGACAGGTTGTGAAGGTTCTCGGGGGGTCTTGAAAAACGCCCTCTCCTGAAAATGAGAGAGGGCGATGTAAACTGCACGTTACATTTCTACAATCGAGTGGAGGTTCGGTCCCTTCTTCAGCTACTCTTCAGGGTCAGGGTCCTGACATTCAGCTCCATCGCAGCTGTAGGAAAGTACGGTAGTATTGCCGTCGGAGACACTGATCTCGTCCGTCCAGCAGACATATATATCGCCGTAATTCGCGTTGCTGCGCATGTAAAGCTCATACTCTCCTGGGGCCACCGCAATGAAGGCGGGCTCCTCCGAAGCGACCATCCCCTGGTAATCGCCATCCAGGAACACCCAGACTCCGAAAGTGAGACATTCCGTGAAAGTGAGCCGGATCCCAGTGGGCGTGACCTCCTGGGTATCGTCCGAACACCCCGCGAGCAGCACCGGCATCAGAGCCAGTATACATATAACGGCACCGAGCTGCCTCATCTGAACCTCCCTTAACGATATATAAGCGGATCACCGGGCACCGAGAGGCCCATGACCTGTGGGGAAGTTAACAAATGACAGTCAGTGCGACAAGTGAAAAACAGGCAGATTGTTATGTCTTCGAGAACTTCGACCCGCACCAGGGGCAGAAGTTATACCGCTCGCTGACCGAGTGCCCGCACCCGCAGATTATCGAAGGGCCCCCGTCGTCCCCCGCTCCGGAAGAGACGGAACTGAAGCAGCGTATTTTGAGCTGGTCATAGAGTTCCTGCGCCCTCGGCAGCACGAACTCGTACTCCTTTCCCGAGCATACGATCACACGGGGATGGAGGTCGCCACCCTCGATGCGGATGTCGTCTACCGTTGCGAGATCGATGGATACGCCTCTCATGCCGAATGACGAATCGAGATTGGATACCTGGAAGTTGAGCCGGCAGTCGGTCAGTTCCAGGACGCCCCTGGCCGCCATCAGGCGGCTGACGTAGTATATCGCTTTTTGCATGAAAAGAGTCGTTTCCGTGCAGACCTGCAATACATCACCTCCATTAGTGTGACCTGCAGCTATATTGCCAGAAATGTGCCATTTCAATTGCTTGACAGGTTGCTGATCGCGGGAATATCCTGTTGGGCGTTGTGAAAGTGACGGGAAACACAGTATACAGGGTTACGGCGGCGATCCTTGACTCCCTCCCAGGCAGGGTCAGGAGTCTCGCAGCCGATATCTCGGCGCTCGGCTCCTACTCCCTCTCCCCGGGCAAGAGGAGCAATGTGCGCGACAACCTCTCCGTCGTCGGCTCTCCCCCTTCCAGCGGCGACGTATACGGGATCTTCCGGAATCATTCGATGAACATCATCGAGATGTTCGCCTCCTCGAGATGGGACGGCGACGAGATAAACAGACGCATCGAATTCCCGCAGAGGCTCGTCCTCGACGACGCGCTCGCGGCGGGAAAGGGGGCGATCTTCGCAACGGCGCACATCGGTAACTGGGAACTCCCCGCGCTCCTTCTGGGCTCTCTCGGGTACCGTCTCGGCGTCGTCGCCGGCGAGCAGATGAACTCCCTGCTCACCGATTCCGTAAAACGGGCCAAGGAAGAGAAGGGGCTCGAGGTTATCTGCCCCGAGCATCCTTACAGGAAGCTGTATCGCATCCTCCAGGAGGGAGGGATCGTCGCCCTGCTGCTCGACGGGAACGTCTTCGAGGGAGGAACCCCTGTCGAGCTCTTCGGCCGTGAGGTGAGCCTTCCCCGCGGTGCGGCGAGGCTCGCGATGAGTACCGGGGCCCCCGTCCTCGGCGCGTACTGCAGGAGGATCACCGACGACCGGTCGAGGATAAGCATGGAGACCGTCCTCGCCCCCGGCGAGTCGGCGAGTGTCGGCGAGAGAGCGGCCCAGCGAAGGATATTCGACGCGATCGAGTCGTATATCCGCGATAACGCCGACCAGTGGTGCATTTTCAGGAGGTTCTGGGAGGGCGCGGCGTGAAGATAGGCATCGTGACTCAATCGTACTACCCCAAGCCGGGCGGGGTTACAGAGGTCGTTCACCACACCGCCGTCGAACTGAGAAGGCTCGGGCACGAGGTCACTATCATCACGACCAGGTATGATCACCATCGCAGAAAAGAGCCGGGAATAATCAGGATAGGCCGTAATATCCTCTTCCCCGCCAACGGGGCATGGACCAACGTCACGGCAGGACGTGTTCTCAGGCGCCGACTCGATGAGATCTTCCGCAGGAAGCGTTTCGACATCATCCAGACACACTGCCCACTTGTTCCGACCCTTCCCCTCCTCACCCTCTTCGCAGACAGAGCGGGCGCGCGGCTCGTCGGCACTTTCCACGCCGCCGCCGAGAAAAACGGGCTCTACTCCATCTTCCGACGCCCCCTCGACTATGCGGCAAGACGTCTCGACCATCGCGTGGCAGTTTCCGAGCCGGCGAGGAAGTTCGCCGCGCGATACTTCCCCGGAGAGTACGAGATAATCCCCAACGGGATCGACTGCCGGAGGTTCAAGCCCGATATCCTTCCTGTCGAGGGACTCAGGGACGGCAAACTCAATATCCTGTTCGTGGGCAGGATGGACAGACGCAAGGGGTTGCCCTACCTCTTCAAGGCACTGCCGATCATACAGCGGTCTATCCCGCGCCTCGTCAGGCTTATTCTCGTAGGTGAGGGAAGCCTGAGGCGAAAGGTGATGCCACGCCCCATAAGCCTCGGGGGCGCCGAGATCATGGCCGTCGGACGCGTCGACGCACAGCTCCTGCCGAGGTATTACGCCTCGGCGGACGTCTTTTGCGCTCCGGCGACAGGGAGAGAGAGCTTCGGCATTGTCCTGCTGGAGGCCATGGCCGCGGGTGTGCCGATCGTCGCCTCCGACATCCCCGGATTCCGCTGTGTCGTCACCAGTGGAAGAGACGGGATCCTGGCAGCCCCCGGTTCGCCCGAGGAGATCGCCGACGCCGTGACGAGGATAGCGTCAGATCCCACGATGACCGCGAGAATAACCGCCGCCGGGCGAGACAAGGCCCTCTCGTACAACTGGGAATCGGTCACCGTCAGGCTGGAAAAGAGTTTCCGGAAGGTACTCGACCAGGAGAGTAAACCGGTCCCCGAGCCTCTGAGACCGGTGGAGGCTGAATGAGCGTTCCCCCAGGAGGGAAGAACAGATCGGGCGGAGTCGCCGCCGCCGCGATGTCGGGCGGGCTGTTCACGATGTTCTGGGTCGCCCAGGCGGTCTCCCTCTTCGGCGACAGGCTGAACAACTTCTCTCTCGTCGCCCTCATAAACAGGTTCTCCGACGATCCGTCGCTGCAGCTCTCAGGTATCTATGCGGCGATGTACCTCCCCGTCGTTATTCTCGCCCCCGTAGCGGGAGTGCTCGTCGACAGGCTCAGCAAGAGATGGGTTCTCGCCGCGACCGACCTGGCCCGCGGGCTCCTGATCCTCCTCATACCTGCCTCTTTTACGGCGACAGGGAGCTTCGTCCCTGTCATGGCGGTCGTCTTCCTGGTCTCCACCGGAAACCTCTTCTTTCTCCCCGCGAAGTCCGGGCTGCTCCCGGAGATCGTGCCTCCCGAAAAGCTCGTGGAGGTCAATTCGATCCTCTGGATTGCCGGCATCGCAGGTGGCGTCGGGGGCTTTCTCGGCGGGGGTCTGATCTTCGACTATTTCTCATGGGCCGCATGCTTCTATCTCGATGCAGCGACCTATGTCTTCTCCGCCCTGCTGCTCGCCGTGATCGCGATGCGGCT
>JAUWMD010000033.1 GCA_030613345.1 Candidatus Krumholzibacteriota bacterium | reverse complement strand
AGGAAAGGCAAAAAGGGGATCGAGATAATCAAGGCCCGCAGGGCGAGTATAAGGGAGGATATCGCGGACCTCGAAAAGAGCATCGCCAGGACCGACGCGATCGAGGACCCTGCAGCGCTCGCCGCGATGATCGTCACAGACAGCAGCCGGGGAGCGAGTCAGCGAGGCTCCCGTGAGAAGCAAAAGCCACGATTCAAGAGCTTCCCCGTCGACGACACCCATACGATACTTGTCGGGCGCAGCGACAGGGAGAACGACGAGCTCACCCACCGTTACGCCGCCCCTACCGATCTCTGGTTCCACGCCCAGGGGAGCCCCGGCTCGCACGTGATACTGAAGGGCGCCAACCGCTCGACGCCGTCACGGATCATAGAGATGGCCGCCGAGACCGCCGCATGGTTCAGTAAGGCGAGGGGCTCGGGGACGGTCCCCGTGATATGCGCCGAGAAGAGATACGTCAGGAGGCCTCGGGGCGCAAAGCCCGGCACCGCGGCCTGCCAGAGGTCGAAGACGCTCTTCGTCTCCCCCCACCTTCCTGAAAGCGCACGTCAATAAAAAGAGAGCCCCTTCGGGCTCTCTTTGCTCTGCATGGCCGCGCCGTCCCGGACACTCACGGCCGCGTCTCTCCACCCTGCTTGATCCGATAAAAAATCGAGGCCCGGTTGAAAAAGCTGCTGCTTCTCCCCTGCCGGGCCTCCCGAAGGCGAGTTAAATTTCTTGAAGGCGCGTAAAATTCTTTTCTCTCGACTATTTCTCAGCGTAGCCGGTCTCAGTACCGAGAATCCAGCTGTTCGTACCTCCCGCTTCGATTCCGAGGATCACCGCCGGGAACAACCCCCACTGTATGTACACCTCGTAGTAGGGCGTTACCTCGTCGGCTACGGGTTTGATGTTCAGAAGGTGATGCCCATCGTCAATCTTCCGAAAGAACAGTTCACAGGCCACCTCTGTCGTGATCCTGTAGAGCACCCCGTCGAACCCGACCAGCTGACATGTCGTTCCACTTGATGTCTTATCTGTGGGCAGGCACAGATCTTCTCCCGCCCGGGCCAACGGTGCGGCGAGAATCATCACGGCGACCAGCGCCATCAGGATTTTCCTGCTGCCCCTCATCAAAGACCTCCTCTCTACCTCATGGTAGATACCTCAGCACTCCCTGTCCGGTCAAAGCATTCAAGAACTGGGCATATAGTCGTTCAGTCGCTAATATACCATACTTTTCATAATTTTTCTAGATAATATTTCGTAATATGCGTGCGGAATGCAAAAATAGTTTACGTCCCCCCCAGGAGCCTCCTGGCTTCCTCGAGGAGCGTTTCCAGCGGGTCCCCGTCGATCGTACGGACTATCTCGCCCTTTCTGAAGAGGACGGCGCCCTTCTTCGAGCCGGCGATCCCGATATCTGCCTCACGGGCCTCCCCGGGGCCATTTACCTCGCATCCCATCACGGCGACGCTTATTCCGGCGCCGCAGCCGCTCAGCTCCCTCTCGAGCCTGCCGGCGATTCCATTCACGTCGAGATGGCACCTCCCGCAGGTCGGGCATGATATGATCCTGGGAAAATCGTCCCTCAGGCCGAGCGAGGAGAGGAGAGCAGCGGCCACGATAACCTCGTTGACCGGATCTCCCGAGAGAGATATGCGGATCGTATCACCGATACCCATCGAGAGGAGCTTCGTCAACGCTACGACTGATCTCGCCGCTCCGCTGAGCGGCGGCCCCGCCTCGGTGACCCCGGCATGTATAGGGTAGTCGCCGCTCCCGGCAAAGAGCGCGTTAGCCTCGACGGTGACGGCCGGGTCGGAGGACTTCAGGCTGAATATCATATCGGTGAATCCCCACCCCTCGATCATCTCCATGTATCCGGCTGCGCTCTCGCTCATGGCACGGGCCGGTTCGCTGGCGGCGAGTTTCTTCAATCTCTTCTCGAGGCTGCCCCCGTTCACTCCCACCCTCACGGGTATCCCGGCATCTCCGGCGGCCTCGATCACCTCCCTCACCCTATCTTCGCTCCCGATGTTCCCGGGGTTGATCCTCAGTCCCGCCGCTCCCGCGCGTGCCGCGCCTACGGCAAGGATGTGGCGGAAGTGAATATCGGCGACGACCGGAATGCTGCTCTTTTCGAGGATCTCCGGCAGCGACTCGAGGTCGCCCTCGTCACGGATCGCAACTCGCACTATCTGGCAGCCCGCCCCGGCGAGGGCTTCTATCTCCCCGAGGGCATCTTCTGTACGGGAGGCGGGACAGGTACACATCGACTGGATGCTGACGGGCGCGCTCCCGCCTATCGCGACATCGCCGCAGAAGACCTGTCTCGTTCTTCTTCTCCCGGCCGCTGCGCTCATCCTTTATCTCCCTTCAGCTGAGGGCCCGCTACCCTCGTGTCGCCTTCACGCCTCGTGCAGCCGCTTATGTCGAGATGCTCGAGTAGCGGGACGGCATATTTCCTCGACAACCCGAGCTCGCTCTTGAATTCCCCCACGGACATCGAGCCCTTCTCCCCGATCATAACGGCAACTCTCGCAGTGACCTCGGAAAGAGCCGGGGCCGAGATCCATCCATCCCCTCCCACACGCACGATCTTCCCGCCGTCCTGCAGTATGTGGATGCAGTTCATCATTTTTTTCTCGTCGCCCGCCGACAGCGAGAGGAGGTCTGCCTTCATGGGGAATTTCCAGCCCGCCTCAGCGATGAACGCGTCGAGACTCTCGACGAGGATCTTCGTCTCGCCGGCGAGCTCCAGCTCATCCGATCCCACTCTCACCTTCCCGCCCTTGAAAAAGAGCCTCTCTTCAACCCTCCCCTTCTCCAGCAGATGATCGAAGAGTGGGCGTCCCGAAAGACCTGCCAGCGCACGAAGCTCCTCGCGGTCGACGCCCCAGACCAGCTCGTTCCCGCCGGCGAAATCCTCGAGCACTTCGAATATCCTTTTTTCGAAAAGATCGACCGTTTCTCCGTGATAGTACCTTTCTCCATCGCCGACCAGTCTCCCTGACGACTCGAGCGCCGCCGCCGCATCGTCCGCTGCTTTCTTGCCCAGGCCATACATCGCAAGCCGGCCGGGTTCGATCCCCACCGCCCCGGCGCCCGCCGCGAGCGCGGCGATCATCCGCTCCGGCTCTCCCGAGTCGAGCTCCGCGAGCAGCGCGAGCCTGCCGTCCTCGAAACGCTTCGCCTTGGGCGCCGACGGATCGAGGATCCGCCCGCCGGCAAGTATCCTCATCGGCGAATATGTCCGCAGCGCGAACCGGTCGCCGCCCATCGCCGCAGCCGGTTTCTCGAGCCGAAGCTGAACCATCCCGCTGTCGCCGGGCCCGAGATGCTCGCTGTCGAGCAGCACCGCCCGCGCGAGAAGCTCGGCCGCCGCGTGATGGAACCTCACGCGCTGCCTGTTCTTCAGCCTGGAGCCGGGCAGCCTGCTCATCTCGATGCGGACGTCGATCATCAAAGAGACCGGGAGAATGTCCGGTTCGACGAGCTGGTTTCCCGTCGAGACCTCCTCTACTTTGACTCCGTGGAGCGCAAGCGCGGTACGCATCCCCGAGACCGACTCGTCGATATCATGCTCGAAACTCTGGACCTCTCTTACCCTGACCCTTCGTCCCTGCGGCTCGAGCGACAGCTCGTCGCTCGTGCTCACGCGTCCGCTCCATGTCGTCCCGGTCACTATCGTCCCGATGCCGGTTCTCGTGAAGACCCTGTCGACAGGCATCCTGAAGAATCCGCCGGGCGATCTTCCCGCAGTTTCATCGGCTGTGCGGGCAAGCACAGAGCGGAGCTCCTCTATCCCTTCGCCGGTCACAACCGATGTTCGCACGAAGGGACTGCCTTCCAGAGAGGTCCCATCGAGCAGATCGGTGACCTCGCTCTCGACCACCCCGGCGATCTCCCCGTCGACGAGATCGATCTTGGTCAGGGCGATCACACCGCTGCGCACGCCGAGGAGCCTCAGCACCTCGAAGTGCTCCTCGGTCTGCGGCATCACGCCCTCATCGGCAGCAACGACGATCAGCGCAATGTCGACGCCGACCGCGCCGGAGACCATGTTCTTTACGAAGCGCTCGTGTCCGGGCACGTCGACGACACCGGCCTCGATGCCCGTGCCGAGATCGATCGGAGCGAAGCCGAGGACGATTGATATCCCACGCTTCTTCTCCTCGGACAGGCGGTCGGTGTCGTGCCCGGTGAGGGCCTTCACCAGCTCCGTCTTGCCGTGGTCGACATGGCCGGCCGTTCCTATGATCACGTGTTTCAAAAAGAGGCTCCCCTGCAGGGATCGTTCAGCCCGCCACTCTCTCTATCTCCGCGCCGAGCGCGCGGAATTTGTTCTCGATATCCTCGTATCCCCGCTCGATATGATAGATCCTCAAGACCTTCGTCTCGCCGTCGGCGACGAGACCGGCAAGCAGGAGCGCCGAACTCGCCCTGATATCGGTGGCCATCACCGGCGCGCCCTCGAGCCGCGGTACGCCGGAGACTACGGCAACGCTGCCGTCGAGCGTCACCCTGGCGCCGAAACGCCTCAGCTCGGGGACGTGCGTGAACCTGTCGGGGTAGACGTGCTCGACGATCGCGCTCGCCCCGTCGGCAATGCAGAGAACCGCCATCATCTGCGCCTGCATGTCTGTCGGGAAGGAGGGATAGTAACCGGTTTCTATGTCCACGGAGGATATCTTCCCCGTGCCGACGATCCTCATCGTGTTCTCCGTCACGCTCACCTCCGCGCCGCACGCCTCGAGCTTGTCGATTACGGCGTGCATATGGGCGGGCCTGCAGTTCTCGATCGTCCCGTCGCCGCCCGTGATCCGAGCCGCGGCGGCGTAGGTACCCGCCTCGATCCTGTCGGGTATTACTGTGTGGCTGAACGGCTCGATCGATTTGCGGCCCTGTACGCGGATCGTCGAGGTACCGTCTCCCTCGATCTCGACGCCGGCGCATCTGAGCGCTCCGGCAAGCGCCGATATCTCGGGTTCGCGTGCGGCGTTCTCGATCACCGTCTCGCCGTCGGCTAGCGAGGCGGCAAGCAATATGTTCACCGTGGCGCCGACGCTCGGCACTGCGAGTATCACTTCGCCGCCCCTGCGCCTGTCGGCCCTGGCATCGATATATCCGTGGTCTATCTTCATCTCCGCACCGAGCGCCATCATCCCCTTGAAGTGGAGATCGACCGGCCTCGGTCCCCAGGCGCATCCGCCGGGCATCGAGACCCTGGCCCTCCCGAATCTCGCGAGCAGGGGCCCGAGCACGTAGATCGACGCGCGCATCGTCCGGACGAGGTCGTAGGGCGCCTCGAAAGAGGTCACCTCGGTCGCATCGATCGAGAGAACACCGTCCTCGAGACCGGCCGGGATGCCGAGCATCTCGAGGACCTTCATCATCGTCCTCGTGTCGCGCAGGTCGGGAACGTTGTCGAGGACGCATCGCCCTCCGGTAAGGATCGTCGCGGCCATCAGGGGCAGCATGGCGTTCTTCGCCCCGCTTATCTTCACCTTTCCCTCGAGCCTGCACGGCCCCCTGATTATGAAACTGTCCATCAGTCCCCCTCCGCTTCTTCCGGCCGCCTTCCGGCGATCATCCTCTCGAGACCGTTATAGTCCCTTCTCATCTCTACATCGATATAGCCTGCTTCGGCCAGAATCTTCGAGACCGCCTCGCCCTGCCCGTGCCCGATCTCCACGGCGAGAGCCCCGCGGGGCACGAGCAGCCGGCAGCCCGCCTCAGCGATCATTGGATAATAACACAGCCCGTCATCCCCGCCATCGAGCGCCGTACGGCTCTCCCAGGATGAGACTTCCTCCTGGAGACCATCTATCTCGCCGGCCGGTATGTACGGCGGATTCGATACGACGAGATCGAACGTTCCCTCTTCGGCGAATTCTCCGAACCCGTCCGAAGTAAGGACGTCGACACGGTCCGGGACACCGAGCGCCTCGATGTTGGCGGCAGCGAGCGCAGCCGCTTCGGGGGATACGTCGAAGGCGATCCCCGTCCACCGCCGGTTTGCCGCGGCCAGGGCGCCGGCGATCACTCCGGATCCCGTGCCGAACTCTATGAATCTCACGCTTTCGCGCCCGCGCATCAGCTCTTCGGCCAGTTCGACGAGAAGCTCCGTTTCGGACCGCGGTATGAATACGTTTCCCTCGATTCTGAAACTGAGCGAGCGGAACTCGACCTCGCCGAGGATGTACTGCAGGGGCATTCGCCTTGCCCTCTTCCTGAGGTCGCCCCGATACTCGCCGAGGACCGGCTCGCCGAGCGTCTCCTCGAATCTCAGGTAGAGATCGAGCCTCGTGCACCCGAGAGCCTTCGCGAGAAGGTGCTCGGCACTGAGCCTCGGAGACTCGACCCCGTACCTCTCGAGGTACCCTTCCGACAGCCTGACCGCTTCGATCACGGTCGGTGCGCGGTTCATACGATCAACCTTCCCCTGCCGATCCCTTTTCCATCTCCCTGACGAGAAGCTCCTCGCGATGAGCCACGGCAAGCTCCTCGATGACCCCGCCGAGGTCCCCGTCGAGGATGCCGCCGAGGTTATGCACCGTCAGTCCTATCCTGTGATCGGTGACCCTTCCCTGGGGGAAATTGTACGTCCTGATCTTGGCGCTGCGGTCGCCCGAGCCTACCATGCTCCGCCTCTGGGCGGCGATCTCGTCCTCCTGCTCGCTGCGGGCCTTCTCGAGCAGGCGGGACCTCAGAACCTTGAGCGCCTTGGCCTTGTTCTTGTGCTGGGATTTCTCGTCCTGGCACGTGACGACGAGTCCCGTGGGAATATGCGTGATGCGGACGGCCGAGTCGGTCGTATTTACGCTCTGGCCGCCCGGCCCGCTCGATCTGTAGACGTCTATCTTGAGGTCATTCGCCGCGATGTCGATGTCGACCTCTTCGGCCTCGGGAAGCACCGCCACCGAGACCGCGGAGGTATGTATCCTGCCCCCCGACTCGGTGACCGGGACCCTCTGGACCCTGTGCACGCCGCTCTCGAATTTCAGCTTTCCGTAGGCGTTCTCGCCCGTAATGAGGAAGATGATCTCCTTGTATCCGCCCTTCTCGGTCGGGTTGCCGCTGAGCACCTCGACCTTCCACTTCTGTCCCTCGGCGTAAAGCCTGTACATTCTCGCAAGGTCTGCCGCGAAGAGGGCCGCCTCGTCCCCGCCTGTTCCGGCCCTGATCTCGAAGACCGTATTGCGCGAATCGTCAGGGTCGCCAGGGATCAGGGAGAGCTTTATATTCTCCTCGAGCTCGTCCATCCGGGGCTTTATCTCCTCGAGCTCCGCCTTCGCCAGCCCTACGAGCTCCTCGTCGTCCGAGGAGCCGATGACCTCGTTATCGTCCTTCTCCCTCGCATCGAGCTCGAGCCACTCGCGTATCGCAGTGACGGCATCGCCGAGATCGCTCCGCTCGCGGGCGAGCTCCCTGTATTTCCTCTGATCCCGGATGTTTTCCGGCTTTCCCAGCTCCTCGGCCAGCTGGTCGTGGCGGGCCAGGACCTTCTCGTATCTCTCGTTGCTGTTCATTCCGGTCCTCCGGCTGAAAGTCCGCGGGGGAGACAAATAATCTCCGTTCCGCACCGCGGATCCCGCGAAAATACTAATCTATAAACTGTCTGGATTCCAGTAAATTGTCTGTCAGGCTGGCATTCAGGGCGGCTATGGCCACTTCGAGCTGTTCGACGGAGGGCTCCCTCGTCGTGAGCCTCTGCATCATGAGCCCGGGCCAGTAGACAAATCCGAAATACTTCCGGGCGGCCGGCTTCGAGGATGCCTTGAGCACCTCGTATGACAGCCCCCCGATCAGGGGGATCATCGCAAGCCGGAAGATCCGGTCGCCGATGCTTTCCGGCCTGCCGGTGAATGTGAAGACGACGACGCTTACGAGCACGACGATGAGCAGGAAGGAGGTGCTGCATCTGGGATGGAGCCTCGGATGCCTCATCGCGCTCTCGGGCGTGATCTCTGCCCCTTCCTCGTAAGTGAAGATCGCCTTGTGCTCGGCGCCGTGATACTCGAAGACCCTCTGCATGTCCTTCCATCTCGTGATCGCCCAGATGTAGAGAAATATGAATATTAATCTGAAAAGGCCGTCGACGAGGTTGAACAGTATGCCGTTCTCGACCCCGAGAAACTCGGTCAGCAGAAGCGGGAGGTAGAAAAATATCGTCATGCCGAGCGCCACGGCAGCGATCATGGCCAGCGTCATCTGCCACGATACGCCGCCGCTTTTTCTCCCGCCGCCGTTATCCTCGCTGATCGACTCGTCCGCCGAGAAGGCAAGCGCCTTGAGCGCCACGACGAATGTCTCGACAAGCGCGACGGCCCCGCGTATGACGGGGAGGCCGAAGAACCTGCTTCTCCTGGTGAGGCTGACGAAAGGTTCGGTCTTCACTACGATCCTGCCGCCCTGCGTGCGGACCGCCGTGGCTATGCCGGCCGGCGAGCGCATCATCACGCCCTCGATCACGGCCTGGCCGCCGACCTGGAGACGTTTTCCTCCGCCGCAGTCGGGCATCTTTCCCTCTGTCCTGATTGAAGACCCTGGAGGTAGGAGCTATTTCCTGCCCTGCTCGCCGGCTTTCTTCCTGTAATCGCCGTACTTGCGCTGGAATCTCTCGACGCGTCCCGCCGTATCGATCAGCTTCTGCTTTCCGGTGAAAAACGGGTGGCACTGAGAGCAGATCTCGACGTGGATATTCTCCTGCGTGGAACGTGTCTCTATCACGTTGCCGCACAGGCAGGTTATCGTAGTCGTCCTGTACTCGGGGTGGATATCCTTCTTCATCTCATTATCTCCGGTATTTTCCCTGACTCATTTTCACTCATCCGGCAACCGCCGGCCAATAGATAATTTAATAACGCGCTCCGGTGAATTCAAATATATTTTCAGGCCTGCTCCGCTATACGTTCATCGACGAGAGGAACTTCGCGTTCGTCTTCGTCCTTATCATCTTCTCGAGCAGGAACTCCATCGCCTCGACGCACGACTTGTCGCTGAGGAACTTGCGGAGTATGTAGACCTTGCTCAGCACCTTCTCGTCCAGGAGCAGCTCTTCCTTCCTCGTTCCGGAGCGGAAGATGTCGATCGCCGGCCATACCCTCTTGTCGGCCAGCCTGCGGTCGAGGACTATCTCGAGGTTGCCCGTTCCCTTGAACTCCTCGAAGATCACCTCGTCCATCCTGCTTCCCGTCTCGATAAGTGCCGTGGCGATGATCGTCAGGCTCCCCTGCTCCTCGGTGTTACGGGCCGCTCCGAAGAAGCGCTTTGGCCTCTGGAGCGCGTTCGAGTCGACGCCTCCCGAGAGGATCTTGCCCGAATGGGGGACGACGGCGTTGTGCGCCCTGGCAAGCCTCGTGATAGAGTCGAGCAGGATCACGACGTCCTTGCCGTGCTCGACGAGGCGCTTCGCCTTCTGTATGACCATGTCGGCAACGTGAACGTGCCTGTCCGCCGGCTCGTCGAAGGTCGAGCTGATGACCTCGCCATGCACCGAGCGCTGCATGTCGGTGACCTCTTCGGGACGCTCATCTATAAGGAGGACGATCAGTACTATTTCGGGGTGATTTTTCGTTACCGAGTTGGCTATTTTCTGCAGGAGGATCGTTTTCCCCGTCCTCGGGGGGGCGACGATCAGGGCCCTCTGTCCCTTGCCGATCGGGGTGAGCAGATTCATCAGCCTCGTCGACATGTCTTCCGGTGTGTGCTCGAGATCGATCATGTCGAGGGGATAGAGAGGCGTGAGGTTGTCGAAGAGTGTCTTCTTCTTCGCTTCCTCCGGATTCTCCTCGTTTACCGCCTCGACCTTGAGCAGGGCGAAATATCTCTCCGAATCCTTCGGCGAGCGCACCTGCCCCGAAACGGTGTCTCCCGTGCGGAGGGAGAATTTCTTGATCTGAGACGGGGACACGTAGATATCGTCCGGCCCGGGAAGGTAATTGTAATCAGGCGACCTGAGGAATCCGTACCCTTCCGGAAGTACCTGAAGAACGCCCTCGTTGAATATGAACCCGTTCTGCTTGGCCTGCTCCTCAAGGATCCTGAATATCAGCTCCTGCTTCCTCAGGCTGCTCGCCTCTTCGATCTTCAGCTCGACGGCCACACCCATCAGCTCATCGATCTTCTTGTTTTTCAGTTTTGCTATTTCCATAAAAAATTACCTCTTTGCTGTGACCCCTCACCGCCGCCGGACACCGCCCCGCGGTTTCACTCACTTTTCCTTTCTTTTCTGAAAATCGGGATTTATCGAAACCATCGATATCAACCGCGCCGATCCAAGTTTCTGTCGATACCGGTGGATTCCATCATGCTCGAATATGACAGGCGGTACAAATCATCAAGGTTCATGCGAGGACCCGTTACCGGGGAAAACCTCCATCTTTTCGGGAGAACAAGGGGCAACGAAGAAATAACCCCTTACTTCATAAATAATATTAGAGATTCCTCCTCGTGTCAAGACAAATGAGGATTCGTGCGGAGAGAAGACTTGCGGGGCGGAAGCGAATCGGAGGCGCGCATCCGGCGCGCCCCCGCGATAGTCCTCTCAGCCTCCCATCAACTCCTGATATTTCCTGGCCGCTTCCTCGGCCTTGATCTTCATGCCCTTCTTGCTGAAGGAGAGACTCAGGATCTGCCAGCCCTTCTCGTCATCGGGGAACATCTCCGTGTAGGTCTGGCCCTGCATGATCGACTCATCCCAGAACTCGCCCGAATAGTACGCGAGTAAAAGGCTGTAATTCGCCGCCTTGTTCTCCGGATCTACTACCAGCGAACTCTGGAAAGCGTCGGCGGAGAGCAGGAACTGTTCGAGTCTCAGATAGCAGACTCCCATGTTGTAATAGAGGTCGAAGCTCTCCGTTTCGGTCTGAAGGCGGCCGTTGGCTGCCATCTGGAAGAACTTGACCGCGTCTTCCCACTGATCATTGACGAGGTAGTCGTTGCCGACATTCTCGACGATCTCGGCGTTGACCGGATCTTCCCTCATAAGTTTCTCGAAGATCTCGAAGGCCCTTTCCTTTTCGTCCTTGACGATCAGAACACGGCCGACGAGCTCGAGGACCTTGCTGTAATCCTGGTCCTCTTCGGTGACCAACGTCATCAGGGTGTCTGCGACCACAAACGATTTCTCCCAGTAGGTCGAATCCACATCCGCGAGCTTGTTGTACGTCTTGGCGAGGTTGAGCCATCCATTGATCTGCCTCGGATCGGCGTCCGTAGCCTCCTCGAACTCGACAGCGGCTCCCTCGAGGTTGTCACCCTGGAATTCGGCGATGCCGGCATTGAAATGGCGCGCCCAGTTCGACTTGATATTGTCCTCGCTGAGCTTTTGCTTGTTGGGATCGAGCTCGACGGCCTTCATAAAATGCCCGTACGAGAGAGCCATTTCCTCCGTGTAGGAGTATGAGATGCCGAGCTGGAAATACGCCTCGGCATCATTCGGATTCTTCTCGATACCGAGCTTGGCCTGCGTGATGGCCTCTTCGTAATTGTGATTCTGGTTATGAAGCATCGCGCTCGTCGTCTCGACGCTCTTGCACGCGAAAACGGTCGCGAGAGCGGCGACGAGAAGCAAAAGTATCACATGCTTCCTGTTCATTGGTGAACAAACCTCCTTCGAAACCTCGGGTCCAGTTTTCGATCTCTCCCTGTCACGATACAAACCATCAGCAAGGGCCCTTATCCGTATCCCCGCTGTGACCCCGGGGAATCCTCCCGCCATCGATTAGTCTGGGCTGGAAATGGAAGTATCGTAGTAACTTCTTTTTGCACTGGAAAACTAGCAACCGGCGGCGGCCCTGTCAAGCGGAAAGCCCCCCTTGGCATCAGAAGATATCGAGCGGGTCTACGTCCCACTGCAGGGAGGCTCCGCGCATGCCTGAAACAGCCTTACGGGCCGCATCGACCAGTATCCGTTTATCTTCCGGCCCGATATCGGCGCGGACGAGCAGCTGGACCCTGAACATCCCCCTCAACCTCTCTATCATCGCCGGTACGGGGCCGAGTATACTCATATCCGGCACGGCCCCCGACACAACCGCGGCGGCCGCTACGGCTTCTCCTCCCTCCATCGCCTTCTCCCGGGTTCTCGCCGAAACGGTCATCATTATCAGGCGGCCGGCAGGCGGATACCCGAACTGCTCTCTCGACGCGATCTCTGTTTCGGCGAAGCCGGGATAATCGTGCCTGACGATAAAGTCGAATATGTAGTGCTCCGGCGTATATGTCTGTATGTAGACCTTTCCCCCCTCTCCCCCCCTCCCCGTCCTTCCCGCCGCCTGGGAGAGAAGCTGGAAGGTCCTCTCCGAAGCGCGAAAATCGGGGAAGTTCAGCCCTGCGTCGGCAGACAGGACACCGACAACGGTGACGTTCGGGTAGTGATGCCCCTTCGCGACCATCTGGGTGCCGAGGAGGATATCCGCCCCTCCGGCGGCGAACTTCTCGAGAATGTCCGAATGCCCGCTTTTTCCCATCGTTGTGTCGAGGTCCATCCTGAGAATCCTCGCGCCGGGGAGGAGGTTGACCAGATCCGATTCGACCTTCTGTGTCCCCCCACCGAGACGGACAAACCCGTATGCCCCGCATTCCGGGCACTTCTCCGGGGTACCACCGCTGTACCCGCAGTAATGGCAGACGAGCCTGCCGCCCCTGCTGTGCCACGTGAGGGATATCGAGCAGTTCGGGCACCTCCCGATCCACCCGCATTTCGGACACTGGAGATAATTTGCGAACCCTCTGCGGTTTATCAGGACTATCGCCTGCCTCCCCGCCGAGACGCAGACATCGAGGGCGTCGAGAAGAATCTCCGAGATCGTCCGGCGTTTCTTCCTCATGTCTATGATCTCGACAGGGGGAAGCTTCCCCGCGCCGGGACGGTCGGGGAGAACGAACCTCGTAACCGGTCCGCCCGCCGATCCATACCACGATTCAAGAGACGGCGTGGCCGAGCCGTTGACCATGACGGCTTTCTCCGCGCGCGCCCTGAACTCCGCAACATCGACCGCATTGTAGTGCGGCTTCTCCTGCTGCTTGAATGACGAGTCCTGCTCTTCATCGACGACGATTATCCTGAGGTCCCTGACCGGAACGAACACGGCGGAACGCGCGCCGATAACTACGTCGGTCCTGCCCGCAGCGGCGTCCCTCCATATCGAGGCCCTCTGGGGCCCGGTGAGCCTGCTGTGGATGACGGCCACCCTTTCCCCGAACCTCCTGCGGAACCGGACGGTCGTCTGGGGAACGAGAGATATCTCGGGGATCAGCACTATCGCTCCCCCGCCGGCGGCCAGGACTTCCTCGATACATCTGAGGTAGATCTCGGTCTTCCCGCTGCCGGTAACGCCATAGATGAGACAGCGCGCGTACTCTCTCCTGCTGATCGAACCCGAGATGTCTGCGAATGCCTTTTCCTGCCCGGCGGTCAGCTCCGGGCGGTGCTCCTCCTCGGGGAACATCGAATCGCTCGAGGCGAACGCCGCCTTCCTTCCCTTTCCTTTCAGTGATGCGGGGAGTATCGCCCTGAGGACCTCGCCGAGGGAGTGCACGTATTTCTCCCGCATCCACCGGGCAAGGTCGAGGAGGGCCGGCGTTATCATCGGCTCCTCGTCGATCAGCGCGGCGATCTTCCTGAGTTTCAAGCCTGCGGGGGGCTCGGAGTGAGTGGAAATGACGTACCCGGTCATCCTCCTGCGTCCGAAGGGGACCATCACGCGGCACCCCGGGGCGATCGATCCGCCGATCTCTTCCGGGACTATATAGGTGAAAGTCCCGTCCACCGGGACGGGAAGCGCGATCTCGGCATAGCCGTGTATTTCGCGGCGCGGCGTCATAACGGTGCGGATTATATGACGCGGCGGCCGCTCCGGGCAACCGGGAATAGCCATCTCGGATGGCTATCTATAATGCTATCTCGAGCCGACGAGCAGCTGGTGGATCCTGACCACGAGCTTGTTCGGGCTGAAAGGCTTGACGATGTAGTCTATGGCGCCGACCTCGTAGCCGAGCCTCTTGTCGATGTCCCTGCCCTTTGCGGTCAGCAGGACGACGGGGATGCCCTTGGTCAGAGGATTGGCCTTGAGTATCCTGCATGCCTCGTACCCGTCGATTTTCGGCATCATGAT
>JAUWMD010000050.1 GCA_030613345.1 Candidatus Krumholzibacteriota bacterium | reverse complement strand
GAACGATGCAGCGTCCGCCGGGCCTTAGCGCCTGCCTCACTTCGCTGAAGAATCTTTCCGCGTCGGGCACCTCGTGGACGAGGTAGAAGGCAAGCACGATGTCGATAGTGCCGTCGAGGTCGCCCACATCGATCGTCTCAGCCGGGCAGAGCCTCGCCTCGACCGTATCGGCCAGCTTTGCACGGCGCGCACGGCGTTCGAGGGTGCCGATCATCCTCGGCTGGAGGTCGACTGCGTAGACCCTGCCCTCCGGTCCGGCACGCCTCGCAGCCTCGAGTGTGAAAAACCCCATCCCGCACACCGGCTCGAGGAACCTCATCCCCTTTTTAACGAAAGGAGAGAGGATTTTCCGGGGATTTTCGAATATTTTTCTTATAGGCCCGACGTGGAAATCCCCCAGCCACCACCGACTTAAGCGTTCAGCCATGCGCTTTGCTCCCTGGTCTGTTGTTATAACCGGTTGATCTATGGTATAATTATGACATGTTCCCACATGGATGGGAATATAGTTGTTCGAACAATTGGGTCCAAGGTTGCAACGGGAATCTCGCATCTTTCGATTGCTGCCCTGACCTGAGGTCATACTTCAAAAGACGAGCATCTGTGCCATGGACTTCAGGAACCTCAAAGGCGAGCGCTTCAGGCGTGTCATAGCCGTACTGGCGGTCGCCGTAACGATTTACTATCTCTACTGGCGCGTCACGGAGACGTTCAATCCGAACGCCCTATTCTTCTCGTGGTCGCTGTGGTGTGCCGAGGTCTTTGGATTCTTCACCACGCTCCTCTTCTACTTCACCGTCTGGAAACCGACCACCCGCGAGACCCCCGAGCCGCTCGAGGGCCGCACCGTAGACGTCCTCATACCAACGATCAACGAACCGGTCGAGGTGCTGCGCAAGACGCTGCTCGCCTGCAACGATCTGAAGTACCCGCACAGGACCCTCGTCCTCGACGACGGAGGCCGCGCCGAGATCCGCGAGCTCTGTGAGGAGCTGGACTGTCTCTATCTCGCCCGCGAGGAGCACGAGAACGCCAAGGCGGGCAACCTGAACTTCGGCCTCGAGCACTCCGAGGCGGAGTTTGTCGCCGTTTTCGACGCCGACCACGCCCCCCTGCCCCACTTCATAGACCGCCTGCTGGGATATTTCGAGGACGACGAGCTCGGCTTCGCGCAGGCGCCGCAGGAGTTCTACAACATCGATTCGTTCCAGCACCGCGTCTCGCCCGGGAAGAAGTATATCTGGGCCGAGCAGGGGCTCTTCTATTATATAATCCAGCCCGGCAGGGACCACTGGAACGCAGCCTACTTCGTCGGCACGTGCGCGATCATCAGGAGGAAAGCCCTCGACGACATCGACGGCTTCGCCACCGGCTCGATCACCGAGGACATGCTGACCTCGATCCGGCTTCAGTCGGAAGGATGGGGTTCGGCATACCACAACGAGCCGCTCGCGTACGGGATCGCCGCCGAGACGATCGTCCCCTTCCACATCCAGCGGCGGCGCTGGGGCCTCGGCGGATGGCAGGTCTTCTTCAAGGCCAATCCGTTCTTCATCAAGGGGTTGAGCTTCCCGCAGCGCCTCTGCTACCTCGCGAGCCTGATCTACCCGTTCGAGGGGTTCCAGAAGCTGGTCTTCTACGTCACCCCGCCGATAATCCTGTTCACCGGCGTTCTGCCGATGCACGCGATCGATATAAAGTACCTCCTCCACTTCATACCGTACTACGCGATATCGATATACGCATTCAACGAGATGGGAAGGGGCTATGGAGGGAATCTCCTGCTCGAGCAGTTCAGCATGGGCAAGTTCCTCACCTACATCAGCTCGCTCTTCGCATTCCTGCTGCCGAAGAGGTCGCGGAAGTTCGCGGTAACACCCAAAGGAATCAGCGCATCGGCGGGCAGGTATCTCACCCCGCAGATCCTTGTCGTGCTAGTCAGCATCACAGCGATCGTCTGGGCGCTTACCTTCCTGATGCTCGGCGATCGGAGCGACGAGTTCATAATAGCCGTAAACAGCCTCTGGGCCCTCTACAACACCGGCCTGGGGATAGGGATCATTCAGTACGCCCGCAAGAAGTTCTCCCAGAAGAGGGAGAATTTCCGCATCCCCGACAACGTCCCGATGTTCTACAGGTACGAGAACGGCGAAGGACGAGAGAAACGCATCGCCATCGCCGACAACCTCACCCATGAGGGTATCTCGATAATGACGATCGGGAAGGCTCCTTCCGAACGAAAGATCGACCTCGAACTGATCCTCCCCGGCGGAAACATAGAGACGGAAGGCTACATCACGCACAGCAGGACGGTAAAGGCGAACGGTCACCTCGCTTCGAGGCTCGGCATCAAGCTCAACGGCATGCCGCGCTCGCGCAGGGACCGCTTGACGAGGTATCTCTCCTCCTCGTCGATATCGAAGTTCCTGAGCGAATATTCTACGAGGTACGAGACCCACCTCGACAGACGGCTGAAAAAGGACGAGGACCTGCCCGAGAGGGCGCGAAGAGCGAGGTCCTGGCTGCCCGCCATCGTGACGAACGGCGACAGCAGGCCGCGGTATTCGGCGATACGAAACGTATCGGAGACGGGCTGCATGATCGCGACCGAGATCCCCGTCGAGCCTGGAAGCCCCGTGAAGATCAGGGTCATCGTCGGCCAGGATATAGTCGAGCTCGACGGGAAGGTGGCCCGGACGATAAGGCTGCCTGTGGAGGATTTCCCGGAGACACTGATGGGGATCGAGTTCGACGAGCCGGAAGGGAAGTCGGCGAAATACCTCGTGAAGATCGCTGACCAGATCGGAGAGCTGGTGGAATGATGAGATCGAGCAGGATACATTACATCCTCCTTGCCGGCGTGCTCGCCTACGGCCTTGTCATCAGCCTCGTGAAGATCGACTACAACTCGGTCTTCGTCGACGAGGCGTACCACATCGTGATGGGTCGCCAGCTCGCGGCCGGCGAAGACTGTCCCGGCTGCCCGGCGCATACCGGCTCGGTGATGACCTGGCCCCTCTTCGCCTCGTTCGGCGACGCGTTCGGCGGCCTGTACGGCGCCCGCTTCATGAACATCATCCTCGGGCTGGCCCTCACCGTATGCATCTACCTCGCCACAAGGATCCTCACCGGGAAAGACCTCGGCCTCCTTGCCGCGGCGATATTCATGTTTTCCGGCCAGGCGCTCTACCTGATGAAGCTGGCCACATACGACATGACCGCCGCCCTCTTCCTCGGGGGGGCGTTCCTGATGACCGCTGCCGCGCACAGGGCCGGCTCGCCCGCGTATGAGGCCACAGCGCTCGTCACGGCGACGATCCTGCTCAGCCTCTCGGCGATTACAAAGTATCTCCTGCCGGCATTCATACCGGTTTTCCTCATATATGTGATACTGAGGCACGGCATGATGAAGGCGCTCTTCTTCGTCCTCGCGCCGCTGACCGTTTTCATGACGATGTTCTTCTGGTTCTCTCCGTATCCACCCAACCCGCAGGTCATCTATCAGATCGAGAATGCCAGGGAGGTCTCGAGCCTGCCGCTCGCAACAATATTCGACTGGACCTTCCGCTGGATTTCGCTCGCCTACCTGCTCGCCGCCTTCGGTCTCTTCCACGAGAGATACAGGCGTCTTGCCGCCCTGCTCATTCTCGTATCGACGCCGATCCTCCTGATCCACATCATCACGAGGACGGAGACTTCGGTGAACAAGAACGTCGTGTTTACAATCATATTCCTCGCCCCGGCCGGCGCGATGGGGATCGACCACATCGCCCATCTCTTCTCGATGCGCGAGACGAGCCGCGCGGTAAAGGTCTTCTTCACCGTCTCGGTCATCACCATCGTGTGGGCGTACGGGATCAACAACCTCAGGTGGCTCGAGAGACAGCATCCCGATGTCACCCCCGTCATCGAGTACCTCAGGCACAACGGTTTCGACGGTATGACCGTCGCGACGAACGGATGGGACGGAGTGATGTACGAATACGCCCTCGAGGAGCAGTACCCCGGCGCGAGGTTCGATCACATCACGTGGTTCATACGCGGTGACGGGAACGGCCGCAGTCTCGACGAGCGTGTCGATTTCGTCATCTGTGAGGACGACTACTACGGAAAGCATTACCCGAGCGAGCGCTTCCGGGACATCCTGGACGGCGACTGCAAACTGCTCGAGGACTTTACGATAGAACATTCGTGGGGCGAGACGCACGCCCTCGTATTCGGAAGGAGATAACGATGAACCGGTTTATCGGTGGAACACTGGTGCTACTGCTCGTGATGGTCGCGGGCACAGGTGGAGTCCGCGCCGAGATCGCGGGCCTGCGAGGAGCTACCTGGGGAGAGCTGAGGTACGAGATACCCAAGGAAGGCGAACAGAACCTCGTGCTCGACGGCTGGATCAAGCAGGGAATCGACCTCGCGAAATGGGGCGATACGTCCCTGAACACTTACGCCAAGCTGCGGTACAAGTGGGATACCGAGGGGTTGCCCTGGAACAACATCATGGGACCGACATTGGGGGTCTCACTGGACACATTCGTGCCCTCCGGTCTCTCCGGCTCTCTCGGCGCCGAGTACACGTGGGAGAAACAGATGTTCGATGGAAACGATATCATGGACCAGAAGGTGGTCATCTACATCAACTGGTACGGATGGTGGGACCTGAAGGATTGATCCGCAAACCAGCCGCCGGCCTGTCATGCGGGACCGGCGGCCCCTGCTGCTGAAATCTCCCGCAAAATCCAACCTCCTGAAACACTCGATCCCCCGTATAATCAACGGCTTTCCTTGATCCCTGTAATCCCGTGCAACAGGTTCCCGCCTGTTTCGTATCCATATATGTACCTGTATTGCGCATCCGGAAAAGCACGCTCAAGGAAGGAGAAGCGATGAAAAAGTCTCTGGGTATACTCGTACTCGTCGTACTCGTATGCTCGCTGTCCTCGGCCGCATTCGCCAGAAAGGCGAAGGTAATCGAGAAGACCTTTGACCGGGTGGAATCGCTGAGAGTAGAAACCATTCTCGGCGACTGCATCATCAAGCAGGGCAGCGGAAGTGAGATCAGCATCCGTGTCGAGTACACATACGACGATGAAGACTTCGAGGCAAGGTTCAAGGAGAGGGGCACCACCCTCTACGTCGAAGAGGACATCGATGGAAAGAACGTCAAGGGCGAATCTGAATGGCTCATCGTCGTGCCTGAAGGAATAGACATCAGGTTCAAATCGGCTACCGGCGGATTGAAGGCCTCGGGAATCGAGGGAGAGCTGGAGGCCAGGTCCGGTACGGGTGACTTTGTCGTCTCCGGGTTCAGGGGAGAGCTCGAGGCGAAAAGCGGCACGGGGAGCATCACCCTCTCTGACTCCGAGGGAGAGTTCGAGCTCAATTCCGGCACGGGCGACATTACAGTCGAAAATGCCGGAGGCAGTTTCGATGTCAACTCGGGCACCGGCAACGTTGAGATCGACAACGCCAGAGGCGATTTCGAGGCGAACTCGGGAACGGGCAATGTCGAGGCGTTCAAACTCTCGCTCGAGGACTACGGCGAGTTCACAACCGGCACGGGAAACGCCGAGGTCGAACTGCCAGCCGGAGAGGCGTACGAGCTCGAGGTCAGCTCTGGAACGGGAAAGGCCTACCTCGAATGCGGCGGCGCAGACCTGAACGCCTATGTCGAGATGTCGGCGAAGAAGCGCAGCGGCAAGATCTCTTCCTCTTTCGATTTCGAGGATGAGGAGGAGTATGAGCGCAACGACGACACGTACATTCGAAAATGGTTCACGAAGGGCAGCGGCGCGAGGAAGATCGAGATCAGAACCGGCACCGGAAAGGCGAAGATCAAAAAGTAGCCCGAGTAACACACGCTCCCTCCCGGGAAACTGATACTCCGGGGAGGCTGACACTCGGGGGAAAGGAGATTACGTCGGCCCGCGCGGCTCGCGCTCCATGATGTACCGGGCCATCGTGCCGAAGTATTCGCTCACCGGCGGCGGTGCAAGCCCGGCATCCCTTACGGCGCCTGCATTGTCGAACGACATCTCCGTGTTGAGGTAGGGCATGTAAAGCTTCAGCTCGGCCATTATACGTTTCTCGTCATCGGTCAGCTCGCCCTCCATCCCCGACAGCCAGGCGATAAATTCGTCCGGGGGGATTATCGTGAAAGGCTCACGGCCAAAATGCTCCGCCGCGAGGTCCCTGATCTCCGCGAGGGAGGCCGCCCCGTCCGCCCCCGCCGTGAGGTGATAGCATTTCCCGACGCCGGCCTCATTGCCGGAAAGAGCGTAGATCGCATCGGTCACGTAATCGACCGGCACCAGGTCCATCCGGCACGACGGGTCGCCGGGCAGCATCTTCACCAGTCCGTGCCAGTAGAGCCGCAGCGCCCTGTAGAACCCGTTGAAGTCGGAGGCGCGTCCCGTCTTCGAATCGCATATGACGATGCTCGGCCGCATTATCGTTACGGGCATCTCGCCGAAGTGTTCGCGCACCAGTTTCTCCGCCTCCATCTTGCTGCGCTCGTATGTGTTGCGGTGCTCCTGCCCCGTGTCGAGCTCGTCTTCGAGGATCAGCCCGTCCCTCCTGCCCGACACGTAGGCGGTGCCGATGTAGTCGAACTTGTCGAGAGAGCCGCACACGCGAGCCAGCTCGAGCATGTTGCGAGTGCCCCCGAGATTGATCCTGCGGGCATCTTCGAGCTCGAGGTCGAACCGGGCCGCGGCGGCGCAGTGGATGATGCGGGTAGTCCGCGAGGTGAGATCGTCGTAATCCCTTTCCTCCAGCCCGAGCCTCTCCAGGGCAATATCACCCTCGAACACCCTGAGCCTTTCCGTGAAAGTTCCTGGATCGGGCCCCGGATAGAGCTCCTCGAGAACTGCCTTCAGCCTTGCAGCCGGGCTCCTGTCGCGGCGGCTCCTGACGAGCAGGCTGATCGCCATATCGGTGTCATCGAGCCACTTCTTAAGGAGGCTCGAGCCGATATACCCCGTCACTCCCGTCAGGAAGAGTTCTCCGTTCATCCATGTCCCCCGTTCCGGCCGTCGTACATGGCCGCAATCTCATCCCTGTATCTTTCAATTACGCGTTTCCGCCTCAGTTTCAGCGTCGGCGTGAGGAGCTTGTTCGCGACAGTAAAACTCTCCGGCACGATAAAGAACGCCCTCACCTTCTCGTACCGGGCGCGGTCCGCCGTCGCCCTCTCGATCTCGCTTGAGATCAGGTCCCTGATCTTGCTGCTCCCCAGAAGTTCCTCGTACCCGGCGGCGATCAGGTTCCTTTCCTGTGCGTATGCTTCTATCGCGCACTTCTCAGGAACGACGAGCGCGGTAATGTACTTCCTGTTGTCCCCGTAGAGAAGCGCCTGGTCTATGTACGGGCTCTTCGTGATCTCCGCCTCGATCGGGACGGGAGCGACGTTCTTTCCGTACGAGGTGACTATCAGCTCCTTGATCCTCCCCGTGATTATGAGATTGCCCCGCTCGTCGAACCTCCCCTGGTCGCCCGTGTGGAGCCACCCTTCGGGATCTATCACCTCTGCCGTCTCTTCAGGCTTGTTGAGATATCCCTGCATTATGTTCGGCCCGCTTACGAGGATCTCGTCGGCGTCACCGATCTTTATCGTAACTCCGTCGAGCGGCTTCCCGACCGTTCCGAGCCTGTTATCTCCGGGCAGTGCCACCGCGACAACGGGCGACGCCTCGGTCAGGCCGTAACCCTCGAGGATGTTGAATCCCAGTACCAGCAGCGTCTTGGCAAGGGCCCGGTCGAGCGGAGCCCCGCCTGATACGAGCAGACGGACCCTCCCGCCCGCTATCATCCTGAACTTCGACGCGACGAGCCTGTCGGCGAGAAAGCTTCGCGCCCTGAGCAGTGCCGGGATCTTCTTTCCCCGGTATTCACGGTTTACACGTTCGTTCAGCGTGCGGATGGCGCCGTAGACCATCCGGCGCCGCACGAGCGAGCTCTCGAGCACCTTCTGCTCCACCGCCTCTTAGATCTTCTCGACAACGCGCGGGACGACAATCAGGATGGTCGGGCGGATCTTTCGCACGTCTCCGACGATAGTCGTCAGGTCGCCGGCGTAGGCAACCGTCACACCGCTGCACAGCATCGAGTAGTAGCCGCACGTTTTTTCGAGCATGTGGCAGAGAGGCAGAAACGAGAGGAACGAGTCGGCGCTGTTCACCCCGAATCCCGCCGCGACTGCGAGGGCATTCGATGTGATGTTCCCATGGGAAAGTATCACGCCCTTGGGCTCCCCGGTCGTGCCCGACGTATATACGATCGTGGCGATATCGTCAGGTGACACAAGCGGAAATTCGATCTCAGGCCCGTCGTCCTGAACGCCGGCATCCAGCATGTCACTGATATAAAGACACGTGTCCCGCCCACGCTCCCCCTCGTCCTCGAACATCACGGCATGCTCGAGCGACGGGAGATCTTCTCTCACCGCGTTGACCGACGCGAGCATCATCGCGTTTTCGACGAAGACGAGCCTGCAGCCGGCGTCGGCGAGAAGGTATCTCATCGCCGACGGCGTCAGCGTATGGTATATCGGAACAACGATCGCGCCGAGCTTGACGACGGCGAGGTCGGCGATGACCCATTCGGGACCATGATACGAGATGATCGCGACCCTGTCTCCTCGAGCGATTCCCAGATCACGCAGTGCGGCGGCAATGCGATTCGAAAGTGCATCCAACTCCCCGTAGGTAATCCCTTTGTATTTCCCCGAACTGTCCTTGTATTGAAGTGCTGTCTTATCGTTGTAGAGACGTACGGATTCAGAGAAGGCTTCGCAGATCGTCAGAGGATTCTTCCTGTCTGTCATGAGCCGACCTTGTCCGAGTACTTTTTTATTATACGCTTGTAGCGCGGAAGCTCCCGGATCGGATCGATCTTTGATGACCTCTCGAAGAACGAAACCGAGACAAGGGAAGGAACCGAGAGAAGATGTTCCATACGATCCATCGCCGCATCATATTCACCGACCATGATATATATCCCCACCATTTCCAGGATCCTGCCTGTCGACAGCATTGCATCCCAAGATACAAGCTCGAGGGCTCTTTCCACCTCGCGGATCGCATCTTCTTTTCTTCCCAGGCCGGCGTAAGCCTCCCCGAGACTGCTGCGGATCGAGCTTTCCATCACCCTGTCGTCCCCGCTCTCCTCCACCATCTCTTCGAGCATCACCCTTGTGGAATCGAATTTCGCACGGGCCGTGGCAGTGTCACCCATCATCCGGTACGCAAATCCCTCGAGAAGGGCCCGGAACGTTATATCCCGGCCCAGGAAATACGTTTCCCTCTCCGGCATCCAACCGAGTTCATCGAGAGCGCCCTCGGGATCCCTCTCCAACATGTGCTGATCATAGAAATCGAGCGACAGTTCTCTTCTCCTGCCTTGAGGCGCCGATTCGAGAATCGCACGGGATCTGGAAAGATCACCTGTCCAAAGGATCACGTTTAACCATCTCATCGTGTGCGACCCGACCTGGTCCGGCTCGATATCGAGAGAGCGGACGAGGCTGCGGTCCGCCTCTTCGTATCTCCGCAGAGCACTGTAAGTAATGCCTATCTGCATCTGGTACCAGTACTGCCGGGGAGCAAGGACAGCCGCCTTCTCGAGATACTCGAGGGCATCTTCATACAGGCCCTGCCGCCGCCATATATAGGCGATCGCCTCGATTTCCTCATGACTGTTGGGCATCGCACGGGCAGCGATCGAGTGGTAGTGCAGGGCCTTCTCGAAATCCTGGCGTCCTATGTAATAATAGTTACCTAGAGCGGCATAGCCCTCGGGAAGGTCCGGATCGATATCAAGGGCCCTGTCGGCGGCAGCCTTCGTCTTCTCCAGCCGCTCCGCGGTCCTGTCATATCCCCAGAAGTAAAATTCCGAATGCACGATCGACAATTTCGCATGAGCAATCGCGAATTCCGGATCGAGCTCGACCGCCTGCTTAAGCAGGATTTCCGCCTTTTTCCACCTTTCTTCGACGGCACCCGCGCTGCGAGCATAGTTGATTCCACGCAGATATGTCTCGTATGCAAGAAGATTATCGGTGGGTCTCGCCTCGATGATTTCCCGTTCCCTGTCGAGCATTGTAATGCCGAGCTGATCGATTATCTTTTCCGCGATCTCTGACTGGACGGCGAATACATCCTCGATAACCCTGTCATATGTTCCCGCCCAGATGTGAGTATCGTCCGATACCTGGATGAGCTGCGGAGTGACCCTGACGCGGCTGCCGCCCGCCGCGCCCTTGTTCCAGCGGACCGTCCCCTCGAGGACGTAGTCGACTCCCAGATCATCCCCGATCTGTCTGAGCGTTTTTCCCTTACGGGCGTACTGGACTGCGCTCGTGCGGGATATCACGCCGAGACCGCTCACGGCTGCGAGGCGGCTCGTGATCTCCTCTGTCATCCCGCCGGCGAAGTACTCGTCCTCCGGGGATCCGAGGTTCTCGAAAGGGAGCACGACAAGCATCTTCCTGTCGTCCGCTGCCGCAGGTTTCCGCTCTGAGCGAAAATACTTCGGGACGACCAGTGCGGCCGCAGCTACGAACAAGACCGCAACGGCGACCCACGGCCAGCGGGCACGACCTGCTTTTCGAGGCGGAGCCTCAGCGGCGGAGACCGACCTCCCGGCCGGGGCAAGATCCTCTCCGGCCTGCTTCAGGTCGGCCGCGAGATCGGCCATCCCCTGGTATCTCCGTCCTGGATCCTTTCGCAGGCATTTCGCGACGATCCGCTCGAGCTCCATCGGGACACCGGTCCGCAGGGCGGTCACCGGCTCGGGATCCTCGCTGAGTATCGAGTAGACGACGGCCTGTTCGTAATCCCCCATAAACGGCAGCCGCCCGGTGATCATCTCGTAGAGAACGACGCCGAGGGACCATATGTCGGTGCGGCCGTTTACATCGTCCCCCCTCGCCTGCTCGGGCGACATGTAAGAGAAGGTGCCGAGGGTCGAATCGCCCCTCGTCAGCATCGTGCGCCCGAGTGCCTTGGCAAGGCCGAAGTCCATGATCTTCACCCGGCCCTTCGTATTGATCATGATGTTGGCCGGCTTGATGTCGCGGTGGACGATATCTTTTTCGTGGGCCTCCTGGAGACCAGCGGCCGCCTGGAGAGCGATATCGACAGCCTCGCCGAGAGCGAGAGGCCCCTCCCTGATCTTCTCGCCGAGGTCCTGCCCCTCGACGTACTGCATCGCGATAAAGGGCCGTCCGTCCACCTCGTCGATCTCATGGATCGTGCAGATGTTCGGGTGGCCGAGCGCCGCCTCGGCCTTCGCCTCATGGAGAAAGCGGGCCCTGTCGTCCTCGCCGCCTATCGCGCGGGCCGCGAGGAACTTCAATGCGACGATCCGGTCGAGCTTCGTATCCTCCGCGCGGTACACTACACCCATCCCGCCCCTGCCGAGCTCCTCGAGGATCTTGTAGTGCGATACTGTTTTCCCTATCATGAGAGTGTTTCCCTGTCTATGCAGTGATTATATCACGTATCGCCGTGCGCACTGCAACAATTACCATCCTCGAGACCTCGGGAAGGCATTTCGCCCTGAATACTGGCACTCCATCGGAATATCGGTCATACTCGCACGGACTTTTTCGACCACATCTCATACAAGGCGGGACATGATCATGAGATCCATACCGGCGCTGGCCGCTTTTGCATTACTGCTTACAATGCTGTCGACCGCATCACCGGTATCCGCTTTCGAGGTCGATCCGGGGATGAGGGCACGGCCTGGGGCCGCTGCGGGGCCGACCCGAGTCTCGGTGGAGCTCTATGTAATAGACATCGCGAAGA